>NZ_JAJAFU010000020.1 GCF_020480685.1 Deferrivibrio essentukiensis | reverse complement strand
CTTATTCGACCCTGAGAAGGGGCTATAAATAAAATTTCAAATCTTCAATGTTTGTTATTGCCTTGTAAATACTTTCAAGCTCTCCGTATGATTTTACCATTACTGTAACAGTATAGCTAATAAAATTTTCATCTCTGCTTGCTTTTGGTTCAGGTATATCAACATCAAAAAATAGTTCTTTGATCGATATTTTAAAGTTATCGCTATTTTTCCCAACTATTTTAAATGTATGCAAGCAAGGAAATTTCATTAAATCTTGCATATTTGACATATATTATCCTCATTTGCTATATTTTGTGCAATCTTTAATTGAGTCAGCCATTGCCCAAAAATTCTTCCCTTCCCTTCATACTTTTTGATCTCTTTTATAAATTTGTCAGGGATAGGCGTAGGTGACTCATTTTCCCATTTACTGCCAGGCAGAGGCATAAAGTAGTGTGAATGTATTCTTACCTTTTTGTGCCAGCTTGAAATCCAAGCAAAAGTTTCACTTAATGTCTCTTCCGTTTCAAAAGGGAGACCGAATATAAAATCCACATCTACATTGAATCCGTACTTTAGAAAAATATCAATGGTATTTTCAACCTTATCAATTTCCTCAGATCTGTTAATTCTTTTTAGCTGACTTTTTGAGGCTGTTTGCAAACCAATTACAACTCGTCTATTGTAGCAAAATTCCTTTAAGATTTTTACAAGGTCTTCATTTACAAAATAAGGATTTATTTCAGAAGGGAATGAGCCGAAAAATATTCTTGCTCTATTTTCGGTAACTTTTTTTATCCCTGTTAAAAGCTCGTAAATTGCATTGATATTTATATTTTTGTCATACATATAAGATGCCGCGTCAGGAGAAATGAAGCGGTAATCCTTTTTCTCATACTTGTATGAATATTGAATATTGCTTAATATACTTTCTATACTTCTATGCCTTAACTTTCCGGGGAAAAGTGCGGGGGTTTGGCAATAACTGCATCGGTACTGACACCCTCTCATTATTTCAATAGCACCAAACATTAATACTTTTTTAGGATAGACGTCAAATTCATCAAGATTAACTTTTGTGTTACTTTTATAAATTCCTCTTTGCAAACTTCCTTGAAGGTGAGACTGCACAATATCTTTGAGCACAAATTCCCCTTCTCCTACACAGACACAGTCAAACAATTCAGCCATTTTTTCAGGTCTGGCTGAAGGGTGTGGACCTCCACAGACTAAAATATTTCCATCCTTTTTAAATAATGAAACCGTGTCGGTGTATTTACTGAAGTTAAGGCTGTTAAAGGAGAAAAATAGCATACTGTTTTTTACTTTCAACTGTAAAATATCTTCAAAATTTACTACAGAGTACGAGTATTCAGGGAAAAATTTTTCAAAAGCACAAATTAGTGCACGTATTGAAAATCTGTTAAACTTATCAAGTATAAAAATAAAATCAGTGTTTTTTGACATATAGAAGCATATCCTTGTATTTATAAACTTCTACCTCTTCTCCGGGGCTCAAACTATCTTCCCCTATGGCATCCCAATACTCACCATTAATAAATACCTTACCTTTATTTCCTTCCCAAACTTTTACTATAGCAGTCATTCCAATAAGCTTTTCCATACCTGTTTCAGGCTTTTTTCTAAAATCTTTGAGTATTAGCCTTCCTATAATTACAGCAATTGTTATAATGAAAATAATTGTGATTGCCATGACGGTATATGATATGCCAATTTCCATATTCCCCTCTTTATTGAAAAGCAGCTTCATTCCAAATATAAGACTTATAATTGAAGCTATAGTCAAAAGTCCAAAGCTCGGGATAAAAATTTCAAGAGCCAAAAGTGCTATCCCTGCCAATATTAGCAAAAGAGCCATATAATTTAAAGGGATAATATTTATGCCAAATAAAAACAAAATAATTGCTACGATTCCTATTCCCGCAAAAACAAACGTCCCCGGCATTTTTAGTTCTAAAAAAATACTTAGTACTGCAATAATTAAAAGAAGGATTAAGACATTGGGGTCGGATAAAAATATGGAAATCTTTTCATAGACGTTTGGTTTGATGTATATAATGTCTAATTTATTTTCATGGTATTTTTTTTTTATTAATTCAAGTATGTCACTGTCAGAGTTTGCAATATAGTCAATTAGTCCGTTTTTTATAGCCTCTTTTGCAGTATAACTCTTTGAATTTAGCACAGTATCAAGAGCAGCATCAATATTGCGACCTGTCTTTTCAGCGATTGATTTTATGAAGGCAGCTGTGTCATTTTCAACCTTTTTACCTATCTCCCCCTCAATATCTTTCCCCGTAACACTGACCGGATGGGCAGCACCAATATTTGTCCCTTCGGCCATAACAGCCATATCGGATGACAACACGATAAAAGTACCTGCCGAGCCTGCTCTTGCCCCTTGCGGGGAGACAAAAGATATGATTTTTACCTTACTTTCAAAAATATACTGGACAATTTTTCTTGTAGAGTCAAGGACACCTCCCGGTGTATCGATTTTAAGTACAAGAAAGCCGGAATCTTTTTCTGCCTGTTCAATAGCATTTTTGATATATTTGCTTGTAAAAGGGCTTATTACCCCTTTTATTTCAATAAAGTATACATTTTTTGCAAATAGCGTTGAGGTTGATAGCACAAACAGTAAAAATACTAAAATCTTTTTCATATTACCTCTCGACAAACCTTTTTAAGCTTAAAGAAATGTATTTTCCCAGGGATAGCAAATTTTCTATAATACTTTGTTTGATAGTAGTCTATCAGGTCTGTTTCGTAAGGTTTTTCAAAGCAAGAAGTTAATGGTGGCACGGGCTTCAGATTTTCTAAAATTTCTTCACCGTAGTCGTTGTGGTCGGTGGCTATGAAGATATGCCCGTCGTTTGCAAGCTTATTCGATAAGAGCTGTAGAAACTCTGTTTTTAATAGTCTTCTTTTATTATGCTTTTTTTTGGGCCACGGGTCAGGAAAGTTTATATAAAAATTATTAATGCTATTATCCGGAAAAAGATTTACAAAAAAGGCTCCGTCATAATGAATTAGCCTTACATTTTTACTATCAAGTTTTTCACATCTTTTGATGGCTTTTCTAATGACTTTTTTATAAACCTCAAATCCAATAAAATTTTCATTCTTATTGAGAGCTGCATAATGTGCTATAAACTCACCGTTGCCAATTCCTATCTCAACATTGACAGGGTTTTCGTTGCCGAATATCTCTTTAAAATCGATTTTATCATATTTTACATAAGGGGTTATTTGAGGCTTTATTTCATCGGAAAAGACATAAATTTTGTCTGTGAAGTCTAATTTTAAACGAATTAAAGTAGTTTCCATTTTACACCATTGTCTATTACTGGAGCAACTTTTTCAATATCTTCAAGGTACTTTAGATAACCTTTTATTGTAGAAGATACAAGCAGGAAATATTCTATCTCAAAGGGGATATTTAAGTCCTTCATAAGGTCTGCAGATATATCTTCTCCCGTGATAAGTGGCCTCTTTTTTAAGGTATCTCTAATCATATTGCCAACGGTTATAGTATGATTAAGATTTTCATCAATGAGACTATTTGCTTCGTCTTTAGATAATATCCCTTTGTGACAGAAGATTATATTTTCAAACTCTATCTCTTTGAGCTTATAAAGAGAGTTAATGTATTCTTTTACGTCATAAATATAGAGTATTTTATGCTTTTCTATAACTTCTTTAGAAAAAATAGCATCCCCTGCATATAGCGTGTTATTAATTTTAAAACCGCAATGTCCCGGGGAGTGTCCGAATAGCTCGACGACTTCAATATCCTTGTTTTCAAGATTATCTAATGTTGAAACATTGTTTATAGATTTGGCACATAAAAATTTGCTTTTAGCCTTTTTGAATGATGCTCCACCATAAAGAAGTGCTGATTCAAGCTCAGTAAGTGAGCAAAAGGACAATTCATTTTTGTGAATGTAAGTCTTACAGCCGTACCTGCTTTCAAAAAAGCTGTTCCCCCCAATGTGGTCAGCATGGGAGTGAGTATTTAAAACTGCTACTACATCCTTGCCTATAGCCTTATTTAGTTTTTTTGCAGTATCGACATTCAGGCAGGTGTCAAATAAGGTTACACCACTGTCTGTATCAATAAAAACTGTATTTAAGGCACCTGAGTCGATTACAAAAATATCATTAAGCTTTGTAATTTTCATTTATGAATTTTTCTAACTCTTTAATCAAAACATTTACATCTAATCCGTGCATAAGGCACCCTTTTTCAAGGGTTTCAGTTTGAATCCCCATACAGCTGATACAGCCCATATTGAGACTATTGAAAACCTTTACACATTTAGGGTACTTTTTTAAAACATCCGAAATCTTCATATTTTTATCAAGCATAGAATCCTCCTTAAAAAAAGACTTGATTATTTTATAGTATTTATGTTAGCATTCCGTCTTCTCAAAATCAAGAAATATATAGGAGGACCTTAAAATGGCAAGAAAGTGTGATATTTGTGGAAAAGGCCCTATGTTTGGAAATACAATAAGTCACGCCCACAACGTATCTAAAAGGGTATTTTATCCTAACGTTCATAAAGTAAGAGTTGTGGAAACTGACGGTTCTGTTGTCAGAAAGAAAGTTTGTACCAAATGTCTTAAGGCCGGCAAAGTCAAAAAAGCTTAGATGCCTGCACCTTATGCAGGCATTTTTCCTTCTTAAAGTCTATATCGCCTAAAATGGCTAAACCTTTCTTTTATATAAGTTCGAAGAGTAGGGTGATTGTAGCTTTAAAAACCATTTATCTTTATTTTAATATGTGTATAATATTTTCCTATCAAAAGTTAGAAGGTGCAAATTGAGAGTTGTTATTGTAGGCGCAGGTGAAGTAGGATACAATATCGCAGAGCAGTTAATTCTTGAAAAGAAAGATGTTATTCTTATAGATAAAGATTCCGAAAAGACTAAAAGAGCCTCGAGCCACTTGGATTGTCTTGTTTTGACCGGTGAAGGGACTAACATAGATACTTTAAAACAGGCAGGGATTGAGCAGGCGGATATATTTATCAGCGTAACAAATTCTGATGAAGTAAATATGATTTCCTGTTTTGTGGTGGCAAATGAATTTAATGTGCCGGTAAAGCTTGCTCGTGTGCGTAATCTTGAATATGGTAAAACGAGGATGTTTACCAAGACAAAGATTGGGATTGACTTTGCCGTTAACCCTGAATTTGAAGCGGCCAAGTCTATTGTAAAAACTGTTGAGCATGGTGCAACTACAGATGTCTTCTCTTTTGAGGACTTGGATGTTCAGTTTAGAGATGTCTTTGTAGATGAAGAATGTAATCTTGATGGGAAAAGTATCAAAGAGATAAGACAGCTTGTAAATGATGACTTTCTTATTGCAGGTATTTTAAGGGATGAAGATATAATTATTCCTCATGGAGAAACGATTGTTAAAAGTAATGATCACCTTTTTGCTGTTGGCACCAAAAAGAGTATTTATCAATTTTTACAAAAGAGTGGTATTAAAAGTAAAAAGATAAAAAAGGTGCTTATTGTCGGTGCAGGAAGTATAGGCAGTAAAGTGGCAGAATCATTAAGCTTTCGAGGAAGGTCTGTTACTGTTGTCGATAATGATTATGATGTTTGCAAAAATTTGGCTGAAAAGTTTCCTGATGTAACTGTTCTGCACGGTGATATTTCGGATGATTCTATCTTTGAAGATGAGCAGCTTGATGAACACGATTTGATTATTACAACTACCGATAAAGAAGAATTAAATATATTAACTGCGGTTTATGGCAAAACTCTTGGGATAAAAAGAGCTATTGCACTGGTGAACAAAGCTAATTACCTTAAGATATCAAGAAATTTAGGGATAGATGCTACGATAAGTCCAAAAATAAGCTCTGCAAGTGCTGTTTTAAGGTTTATCAGACGAGGAAATATAAAGGCTGTCCATACAATTTTTGATGGTATGGCTGAGGCAATAGAGTTTAAAGTTTCCCCGGGAAGCTCAATAGCAAATAAGCTTGTTAAAGAATTACACCTTCCGGAGAAAACACTCATTGTCGCCGTGAATAGAAACTATGACGATTATATCCCTGGGGGTGATTTTGAAATAAAGCCCGGTGATAATGTCATAGTATTTGCAAAAAAAGAATCAATTAAGAAACTTGAAGAGTCAGTAATAGTTTAATATGAATCTGTTAAGTGTAGTTAGAGTAATTTCTGTACTTATTATTGTTCTTTCAGTATTTATGATTATTCCTGCCTGCACTGCTGTTTATTATGGCGAGTACAATGTAGCGATAGCATTTTTAAAGACGATTGTTTTTTTTGCTGCTGTTGGTGGGATTTTATACAAATTTATATCTAACCGTGTAAAACCTAATTTAGGGATAAAAGATGGATTTCTTCTTGTAACTCTAAGCTGGATTGCAATCTCATTTATAGGTGCTATACCATTTTATTTAAGTGGTGAAATAAAGACATTTACGGATGCTTTCTTTGAAACAGCGTCGGGATTTACTACAACAGGGGCAACAATACTTGAAGATATAGAGGGGATGGCAAAGTCCGCACTTCTTTGGCGTGCTTTGACACATTGGCTTGGCGGGATGGGTATTGTTGTATTGACAGTCGCTATTTTACCAATTTTAGGAATAGGTGGATTACAGCTTGTAAAGGCAGAAGCACCGGGACCTACCGTTGATAAACTCTCCCCAAGAATAGCCGAGACTGCAAAAATATTGTGGAGCATATATGTTGGGCTGACTTTGCTTCAGACAGCTTTAATGATGTTTGGAGGTGTAAGTTTTTTTGATGCCATAACCCACGCATTTGCAACGATGGCAACGGGCGGATTTTCTACCAAAAATGCGAGTGTTACAGGACTTAATTCCCCATTTGTGGAGGTAGTGGTTACAATTTTTATGTTTCTTGCGGGAGTAAACTTTGCACTGCATTTCAGGTTTATTACAGGGAGATTTAAATTTTTGTTAAAAGACAGTGAGTTAAGAGCTTATGTGGCTATTTTCGTAGTATCCTCATTACTGATAGCGGCAAATTTATATGACAACTACTATCCAACTTTAAAAGAAAGTCTCAGGCATGCCTTTTTTCAAACAGCCACAATTTTGACCACAACAGGTTTTGCTTCGGCTGATTATGAAAAATGGCCATATTTTTCTCAGGTGATACTCTTTGCCTTAATGTTTGTAGGCGGGTGTACCGGCTCCACAGGTGGAGGGATTAAGGTTTTAAGAATCGTTACCCTTTTAAAACAGGGGCTCAATGAAATGAAGTATCTTTTACATCCAAGAGGTGTGTTTATTTTAAAAATTTCGGGGAACGCCATAAAAAAAGATATTGTTTATGCCATTTCAGGTTTTTTCTTTTTATATATATTTACAATTCTTGTTGTTACTTTAATCGTTTCCTTTACAGGCGAAGACATACTGACATCCTTTACAGCCGCACTTGCTACCGTAGGTAATATTGGACCCGGGTTTGGTAAAGTGGGGCCTACCGAAAATTACGCGTTTTTTACCAACTTTATCAAATGGGTTTTAAGTTTTGCCATGATAGCAGGAAGACTTGAAATTTATACATTTTTGGTGATATTCTTCCCTTACTTTTGGAAAAAATAATGACTTGTCGTATATCTATTCGAGGTATTGTGCAAGGGGTAGGTTTTCGCCCTTTTGTTTACAATCTCGCGCTACAGCATAATCTCAAAGGCTTTGTTTCCAACAATACAAATGGAGTTGAAATAGTTTTAGAGTCTTCCGTTGAAGCCGGAGAGAGCTTTTTAAATGAAATATTGGATAATCTTCCACCTTTAGCATACATATTTGATTATAATGTTGAAGAGATTATCAGTGATGAAAAATTTGATAAGTTTTTTATAAAAGAATCAGTTGTTTGTGAAGGGGTGACGTTTGTTTCCCCTGACACTGCAATTTGTGATGACTGCAGGCGAGAACTTTTTGAAAAGAATCATCATAAGTACTTGTATCCTTTTATAAATTGCACAAATTGCGGTCCAAGATACTCAATTATTGAAAATATTCCCTATGACAGATTAAACACTTCTATGAAAAATTTTAATATGTGTGATGTTTGTAAGGATGAGTATGAAAGTGTAACAAATAGAAGATTTCATGCCCAGCCGAACGGTTGCCGCTTATGTGGTCCAAAAGTGTATTTTCAAAATTTTGAAGGGGATAAGGTGATTAGTTTGGCGGCAGACTATTTAAACAGTGGGAAGATAATCGGCGTTAAAGGCATTGGTGGATATCACATTGTATGTGATGCTTTTAATTTTGATGCGGTAAACAGGTTAAGAGAGTTTAAAAATAGGCAATTTAAACCTTTTGCTCTTATGGTACAAGATAAAAATACTCTTTTAAAATATGGAATTAACCTAACAAGAGAGGAGGAGAAACTATTTGATAGCAGAATAGCACCTATAGTTATTAAGTATATAGAGAATGATAATTTTTATCACATCAATCCATTGGGCAAAAATATCGGAATTATGAAAGCATATACTCCTCTTCACTTACTTTTGTTTGAAAGGTTTAATGGGGATTTTCTGATTGCCACAAGTGGTAATAAAAAGGATGAGCCTATTGCAATAGATAGTGAAAGTGCGGAGAATATGTTAAAAGATGTGTGTGACTTATTTATTCATAATAATAGGGATATTGTAAACAGAGTAGATGATTCCCTTATAACATTTGTTAAAGATAAACCTTATATTTTAAGAAGAAGCAGAGGGTATGCACCGCTGCCGGTAGTTATGGACAATAAAAGGAAAATACAGGTAGCGGGGCTTGGTGCAAACCTTAAAAGTTCGATATGTTTCTTGAAAAGTGATTTTGCATTTATAAGTCAATATATTGGAGATTTGGAAAATTATGAAACTCAGAATTTTTACATAGAAGTTTATAACAGGATGAAAAACCTGTTTGAAGTGAAACCAGAAATAGTAATTACTGACCTTCATCCAAATTTTTTTACAACAAAATTTGCAGGCACTCTTGGTGTTGATACTTACAGTGTTCAACACCATGTTGCCCATATGTTTGCCAATATGGCTGAAAATAACTTAAAAGATAATGTTATGGGGATAATTTTTGATGGAGTAGGGTTTGGCGATGATGGCAAAATTTGGGGGGGTGAAATATTTGTAAAAAAAGGCAACTTATCACGTGAAATTCATCTTGAATATACACCTCTTGCGGGAGGTGAGGCTGCCATTAAAAATCCTTACAGAATGTTTTTATCATATCTGGCATATTTTAATATGGACACAGGCTTTCTAAATGATAAGCAGTTGAAAGAGTACGGTTTAATTAAGAAAATGATTGAAAATAAAGTTAATGTAATAGAAACATCGAGTATGGGGAGGTTTTTTGAGGCAATAGGGGCATTTTTACTTGGCATTGAAAAGAATGAGTTTGAAGCTCATGCCGCTATTGCTCTTGAGGGGATATGCAGTAAAATCATTAATGAGTTTTATGAATTTGAAATTTATAGCAATAAAATAAAAATAAAAAATATAATTCAATCCGTAATAAATGATTATATCAATGAAGTTAAAATCCCAATAATTGCAACAAAATTTCATAATACAGTAGCGCATATTGTGCTAAAGTCAGCCACTTTGATAAGAAAAAAATATAACATAGATAAGGTTTGCCTTTCAGGCGGTGTTTTTCAAAATATTTTTCTTTTGAAAAAAACGATCACTCTTTTAGAAGAGCAAGAATTTCAAGTGTTTTTACACAAAAATGTGCCATCAAACGACGCCTGTATTTCTTTGGGGCAGGTGTATTATTATTTACTAAATTGTGAAATGGTGGGTTGATATTTACTAATTTACACTCTTATTCTAATTATTTGCTATAAATTAATGCTCAAATATGGCTCACTGTATGAGCGAAAAACGCTCTTATCTGGTTTAAAAATCATTATTGACGGGTTTCTTTGTTGGCATATTTTTTTCAATGTACTCACTAACTTTTAAAAGGAGGAATGTGTATGTTAAAAAAAGTTTTATCTTTAATGTTAGTTTTTGTTTTTGCGTTAACAGTTGGTATTAGTAAGGCAAGAGCTGAGCAGAGGCTTATAATTGCTACGGCTACTACGGGTGGGACATACTATCCGGTTGGTGTTGCTATTGGAACGCTTTTAAGTATTAAGCTTGCAAACACAGATAAGATTACGGCTACTGCTATTAACTCTGCCGGTTCCGGTGAAAACATCCAGATGTTAAACAACAAGGAAGCAGACCTTGCTATTTTACAAGCCCTTTTTGGTTTGAATGCTTATAATGGTACTGGCCCTTATGAAGGTAAACCTGTAAAGTCTTTCAGGTCAATTACTATGCTTTGGAAAAATGTTGAACATTTTCCAATTTTGGCAAAATATGTAAAGACAGGCACAATTATCGACTTGAAAGACTTTCCTAAAAAGTTTTCAATCGGTAAAAGAGGTAGCGGTACAGAAGGTTCAGGAAGAACAATACTTTCTGCTGTAGGTATTGACCCTGATTCTCTTGACCTTGAGTATCTGGGGTATAACCCATCAGTTCAGGCTATGATGGACAACCGTATAGGCGGGGCAAACATTCCTGCAGGTGTCCCTGTATCTTCAATTACTCAGCTTTATGCACAAATGGGTGCAGATAAAGTAAAAGTGCTAGATTTTACTGATGAGCAGCTTAAGCAAATTAGAGCTAAATATCCTATTTGGGTAAGATACACTATCCCTGCAGGCACATATCCCGGTCAAAAAACTGAAATTAAGACAATTGCTCAGCCTAACTTTTTGGCAGTAAGAGAAGATTTGCCTGAGGATGTCGTTTACAAGATTACCAAAACAATTTATGAAAATCTTCCATTTTTAAATAATATTCATAAAGCAACAACAGCAATGAATATCAAAGAAGCTTTAGACGGGCTTCCTGTGCCTCTTCATCCGGGCGCTGCAAAATATTACAAAGAGGTAGGGCTTGATATACCACAAGAGCTTTTGAAGTAATGCAAATTTGTGGAGGGGTAATCCCCTCCCTTTTAGATTTATTTAAAAGGAGAAGCCATGTTTTTTTTCAAAAAGAAAACACAAGATGATATTGTTGAAAATAGTGTTCAAACGGATGCAAGCGGTGAAGCGATAACTGTCCAAAGAGTATTTGATGGAAAGCAGCAAAAATTTATTTACATTTTTGGTATATGTATGTCCCTTTTTCATCTTTGGGTCAATACAGTTGGCATTATGCCTGAAATCCAGAGAAATGCAGTACATTTTGGCTTTGTCCTATTCTTAGGGTTTCTCATTTATCCTATAAGTAGAACTCTTGCTAATAAAACACTAAAACTTGACTACATTTTGGCAACACTTTCTTTTTTAATTGGACTTTATCTGGTATTTTTTGAAGATGCACTTCATGCAAGAAATGAAATACCGGTTACTATGGACTTGATTGCGGCGAGTATAGCGATAATTTTAATGTTGGAAATTACGAGAAGGACTTCAGGTTGGCTAATTCCAGTCCTTGCAATTATTTTTATTTCTTATTCACTTTTTTTAGGAAAAATGATCCCCGGGATGTGGAATTTCCCCGGTGTAACTATAGAGCGACTTTTATACAGGATGTATTTTGCTCCTGACGGGCTATTTGGTACGATTGCAACAATTTCTTCTACATTTGTTTTCTTATTTGTGCTTTTTGCTGCATTTCTTATAAAATCTGGAGCTGGAGAATTTATTATTAATCTGGCTGTTTCCCTTATGGGGCACACTACTGGAGGGCCTGCAAAAATGGCTGTATTTGCGAGCGGACTTATGGGTTCTGTTTCAGGAAGCGCCGTTGCAAATACTGTTGGGACAGGCTCGATAACTATACCTATGATGAAGAAGATAGGTTTTAGCCCTAAATTTGCAGGTGGTGTTGAGGCGGCTGCAAGTACAGGTGGGCAGTTGATGCCACCTATTATGGGTGCGGGTGCCTTTATTATGGCGCAGTGGACTCAGATATCTTACCTTACGATTGTGGCAGTTTCCTTTATCCCCGCTATTATGTATTTTTTGAGCGTTGCTTTTTTCATCCATTTAAGGGCTAAAAAGAGGGGGATAAAACCTATTCCAAAGGATGAATTGCCAAAGTTTAGAGAGGTGATGAAAAGTGGTTGGAACTTCTTTATACCTATTTTTGTTCTCATGTTTTTACTTGTCAAAGGTTACACACCAACCTATGCCGCATCAATGGGTATTTTAGCAGTTGTCGTCTCAAGTTGGTTTAATCCAAAGACAAGAATGGGATTTAAGGATATATTGGATGCTCTTTATATGGGTGCAAGGAATATGGTTACTACCGGTGTAATATTGCTTTGCTCAGGTATTATTGTTGGGATAGTTTTAATGGTTGGTATGGGTGTTAAATTTTCAATGATGATTACCTCAATCGCAGGTGACAACATATTTTTTACAATTTTACTAATTGCACTTGCCTCCTTGATACTTGGGATGGGATTACCTGTAACAGCGTCATACATCGTTTTGGCTGTGCTTGCTGCACCATCGCTTGTATCTCTTTTGATGAAAGATTATCTAATTGCCCATTTTGGTCTTACTCCGGAGATGGCTCTAGACCCAAATGTTGTGCAGCAGATGACAGCGCTTGTGCCGCCTGATGTGGCAATGGGGGCACTACTTGCATCACATCTTTTGATTTTCTGGTATTCTCAAGATGCAAATGTTACTCCACCTGTATGCTTGGCAGCTTATTCTGCTGCGGGGATTGCAGGGAGTAAACCACTTGAAACAGGGATTGAATCGTGGAAGCTGGCCAAAGGGCTGTATATTATTCCACTGATGTTTATTTATGAGCCTGCTATCTTATTTCAGGGACCTTTGATAACAACAATTGAAAATATTATTACCGGTACATTAGGTCTTTTTATCTTTGCAACATTTTTTGAAGGATATTTTGTCAGAGAAATAAATTGGGTTGAGAGAATAATACTTGGTATTGCTGCTTGGTTGCTATTTTGGCCTGAAACTTATACAAATATTGCAGGAATGGTTATTTCTATCCTTGTGTGGCTTTACCTGAAAAAGACCAAAGACAAATATACCCCTGCAGAAGTATAATTTAGATTAGTGATAACTCAAGAGCTTCTTTTTCGGTCAATGGCTCAACGGTAATAGTTTTAAAATTTGAGTAAATTACAAAGCCCTCCTTTGTTTTGGGGGGTTTTTTTACATATTTTTTAAGAGTGTAGTCGATATTTACTTTTTTATCATTTTTAGCTTTGCTAAAATATGCCGTAATCCTACCTGCAAAAAATAAAACATCTTCCGGGATTTCGGATACTGTATTATTTCTAATTATAATATGAGCTGAAGGTATTTTTTGTGCATGCATCCATATGTCAGTATTTGAAGCTATGTGAAAGACAAGCTCATGGTTAGACTTACTGTTTTTCCCGATAAGTATTTCATAACCTTTGTAGATTAGCTTCTTGATACGCTCAACTATTTCCTTTTTTCTGACCTCTTTCTTTTGGTTAAAATATGATTGATATATTAGTGCAAGCTCTTGTGAAGTAGCGTTTTCTATATTAAACTCCTCCTCTCTAAGGCTCAAAATATTTGACTCTATTTCTAATATTCTATTTTCAAGGGGAGTAATACTTCTTTTGAGCTTTTTGTATCTTTCAAATAACTTTTGAATTGCTTGGTCAATATTGCCTATTTTATCAGTATCTATAGTTATATCCGCGATACCGTCCTCAGTGTAATGATTGACTGTGATAACCCCTTTTCTATCTTTAATCAGATGATAGTTGGATTTTAATATTTCAGCTTCAAGTCTAAATTTATCATATTCAGACGCTTTTAATAATTCCCCTTTTAACTTTTTTAAAAGCACTTCCTCTTTTGTAATTTTCTTGGCGATTAGACTTAAAAGCTTGTTTTTCAGCGTATTTTCTTCATTTTTATATTCATTTTTTGGGGTTAATGAAGATATTTTAATCTCTTGTAATGTATCTTTTATCATAAAAGGATAAAATTTTCTTTTGTTATCAATGTAAAGATGTTCATTGCTTAGATAATCTTTTATTATTTTAATGGTATGTTCATACCCTTTTTTTTCAAATAATATATCTGCAAAGCGTGAAGTTGCAGGGTAAAAACCTTCGAGGTCATTAAATGTTTTTAATTTTTCAGGCTTAACGGTATCTAATGTAAATATTTTATTTCTTTTAAAATATTGGTAAGTAGCACCTATAGATATATCTCTATCTTTATCCACATTGTTTTCTGATAATTTGAATATTATCTTTCTGTTTTCATTCAGGATAAAAAAGTTAGAGTTCCCCCCAATAAACTCTGCTATAAGGTAAAAGTACTCAATTTTGCCACTTTGTTTTCTGCTTGCAATTTTCAATTCTAATATTCTGTCATAACCTCTTTGACTTACTTCAAGAATTGCCTGTTTCTTGTTAAAAAAACTTAGCTTTGATAATTTTGAAACATCGGGATTAAAAAGGAGAATATTATTTTTCACATCAAACAGAATAGTTTCTTTTTTATCTTTGTAAATATCAAGGAGTATACCCCCATCAGTCTGATAAACGGCATTTAATTCACAAGGGATATAGTGCTTGTTGATGTAGTTTTTAATTTTAAAAAGAGATAGTCCATCCATCAGCTATTTAAGAATCGTTCAAAAGATTTTTTATCGTTTGCTTTAAGATATGCCTCTTCAGGGCTGATTATTTTCTGCATTAAAAAGTCCATAATTGACTGGTCCATAAGCTGCATCCCATCCCCTTTGCCTGTTTGAATCATGGAAGGTATCTGGAATGTTTTCCCTTCTCTTATCAGGTTAGCAATAGCACTGTTTACAAATAGTATTTCAAGTGCTGCAACTCGTCCAGGTTTATCGCATCTTTTAAGTAATTGTTGTGAAATTACACCTTTTAAAGATTCGGAGAGCATTGTCCTTATTTGTGCTTGCTGACCTGCAGGAAAAGCATCTATTATCCTGTCAACTGTTTTGGCTGCTGAATTTGTATGAAGTGTGCCAAATACCAAATGCCCTGTTTCTGCAGCTGTAATGGCAAGTTCAATTGTTTCAAGGTCACGCATCTCACCTACCAAAATCACATCTGGGTCTTCCCTTAATGCAGCTCTTAATGCGGTGCTGAAAGATTCTGTATGAGTAGAGACTTCTCTATGATTTACAAGACATCCCTTATTTACATGGACAAATTCCACCGGGTCTTCAATTGTCAATATATGGTCTTTTCTTGTGGAGTTAATATAATCTATCATTGCTGCAAGTGTTGTGGATTTTCCGCTTCCTGTTGGACCTGTTACCAAAACAAGCCCTCTGGACAATTTTGTAAAACGCAATATACTTTCAGGAAGTCCTAAGTCTTGAGCTGATAATATTTTTGAAGGGATTATTCTAAAAACAGCTCCAAGCCCCCTTTTTTGATAAAAATAGTTTGCTCTGAATCTTGCTACCCCCGGCATTTCATAGGCAAAATCAAGGTCTTTTTTTTCGAGAAATCTCTTTTTTTGCTCTTCGGTAATGATTTCAAAAAGGAGCACTTTAAGTATATCGTTTGTCAATTCCTGATATTTTATCTCTTCTAATTCACCATGCTTTCTCACTTTAGGTTTACATCCGGCACTCAAATGAAGGTCACTTGCATCATTTTCAATCATATATTTGAAGAAAGCATCTATTTTAGCCATGTTTCACCTCAAAGCTGTAGCCCAAGTGATTGCAGTTTTCACATTTTGCCCCTTTGCATGATTCACACAAAACAGGCAGCATTACCCCTTCCGGCAGACTACCACTAACATTATCAATTAAATTAATAATATTTTCACCTTGCATAAACTGTTTAAAAGGAATGAAATTATAGCCTACCTTAGGTAGCTCGGATTTAAAAATATTTAATTTCCCCCAGTAATTCAGGTCAGTAAAAAGTGGCATTTTGTCAGGAAATATTCCAAATTTGTTTATAAATACTATATTTGAAAGCTCTAAAATCGGGTAGATAAAAAGTATAAAACTATTTGTATTAGTGAATAATTCATAAAAGTACCCATATTCAAATTTTTGGAAATATTTCAATATTTCCTCAGGGGCAATCTGACCTATATTTAAATCGTATATTTTTTGAAATGCAAAAGAGCCTGAGATGTTAATCTTTAAAGTTTTATCAAAGATGAAATCTATACGATAAAATCCGGATTTTTTTAAATTTTTTATGAGACTGTCAAGACTTTCAACAAGCTGTCCTAAATAAAAGTATTTAATATGCTGCAACTTTTCCAAAATATCCTTTGAAGAGCAAGCCGAAACATTTACATCTTTTCCGGTAATTTCTTTAAATTTGTTAATGGCCTCGAAATTGAAAGGGTCGTTTGTGGCGACAGAAATTTCATTGTTTGTTTCATAAAGTGGGATAATTCTGTTGTTAATAAGAAAGTCTTTAGGGAATTTTTTTATTAAATCATCATCAAGAGTAATATCTCTCAAAAATATAAACGGGATATTGAGCTGTTTGCTTATAAGGTACTGTATGTCATCTTCTGCTACCTTTCCAAGCTCTACTAATATTTCACCAATTCTTTTTTTTTCACCTTTACTTTGCAATCTTAAAGCCTCATCTAAATCATCCTGAGTTATAAGTTTGTATTCTAGAAGCAGATCTCCCAGATTTTTTCTATTCATTGTCATCTCCAAAAGGCTCCTCATTGCCAAATTGTTCATCATACTCACTTAATATTTCGTCACATAATTCATAATTTTTGTTGGCGGCTATAAGGTTAACCTGTTGCATAAGCTCTGTAAGAGTTTTTTTATTTACCTTATAACTGTTTAGAATAATATTTCTCATATTTTCTTCTTCCCCGATACAGATGGATATATTATATTCTATCACAGCGGCGAGAAGTTTTGGGTTTAAATATTCAAATTTTTCATTATTTAGAAATATGAGAAATTCCGCTGCTTTTTCTATTTCAAACCTGAAATAACCTCTTAAAGACATCCCTTCTACAATCATTCTGAGAGCTGAAGTGTAAGTCTGCGGCAGAAAATTGATTCGCCCGATATTTTTAAAGAAGATTTCTTTTCGATAGTCTTTGTAATTTTTTTCAATTTCATTGATTTCATAAAGGGTATCTTCGGCGATATAGCTATCCGGAAAATTTCCAAGTGCTACAAATATTATTTTTCTTGCATTTTCAAAATGGCCTTTGGAAACGTAAGCCATTGCCAAATCTGCAAAACTTTGAGGTTCGAGTTTCTTTTCTTTTACAAGCTTTTTGTAAAGAGCATCAGCTTTTTTATTATTTCCTGAAAGTACATAGCTCCACATGAGCTGAATAAGTATATTTGTGTTGCCGGGGTTTAGTTTTAAATTGGTATTAATTAATTTTGCGGCCATTGTTGTATTTTGCTCAAACATATAAACATTGGCAAGATTGTAATTTGCTTCATAACAGCCCGGATGAAGTTTGAGGGCAGTATTAAAATATCTTTTTGCGGCACTGAATTGCCCAGTAAGGTATCTTATTTTCCCGAGAAGCGAGTAAAAGGAAGCCCTTGACTTGTTATCATAATTAGTGTTTGACAAGAGCCTTTTGAGCATCTTTTCTGCAGTATCAAATTCATATTCACCAATCAGATACTCAATTTTTTCAAAAAGTCTTTTTGAGAAAAAACCGGATTTATTTTTAATTTTCTGCATGAGTTTGTTTTATAGGAAAATGAAATTTTGTCAAATTTTAGTTTTGAGTGTTTTATATTTTCCCTCTTTTTAAAGAAATACAATTAAAAAATAAGAATATTTTGAATAAAGAAATGTTGACATAGTATATTACAGGCAATAGATTTGTTATGTTAAGGATTATTTAATAACAAGAGTTTGTAACCAAATCTATGGAGATTATTAAATGGAATTGAAATAGAAGATAAAAAAAGAGATAGATTCTATGTCTGAAGAAAATTTGTATAAAATTGAAGAATATCTTAAGGTAATTAAAAAAAAGTAAAGCTAAAATAGCGGTTATTAAGACTGTAAATTTGAAGGGAGAATTTGATAATAAGGACATACGAAGAATTGCATATGAGTAACCGAATTTCAAATGTTAAAGATTTTTATAAAATAAAAGAGATAGAAACTATACAAATATGATCTATTCCATAATATAGAGTTTTTAACAGTTTTTTTAAATTTGAGCAGAAAGGTAGAATATTGTGTATATCGGTTTGACGGGAAATATTGCTTCCGGCAAGAGTACGGTAGCTAAAATGTTTGCAGAGCTCGGTTGTTACACTATTGATGCAGATGAAGTCAGCAGAAAAGTTATGAGCAAGGGTGAGTCGGCATATAATGGTGTAGTTGAATATTTTGGCGACAACATCCTTGATAATAATGGAAACATTGACAGGGTAAAATTGAAAGGGATTGTTTTTAATGAGCCTGAAAAAAAAGAAGCATTAGAAAAGATTGTTCACCCTGCAATTTTAGAATATGAAAAAAAGCTTGTTTCAAATATTAAAGGGAAGGACGATAAGGCGATAATTTTGACTCAAGCTGCATTGATTATAGAGAAAAATACTTACGATAGATTTGATGCTGTGATGGTAGTATATGTTGATGAAGAAACACAGTTACAAAGGCTGTTAAAGAGGGATGGGATTGATAAAGATTTGGCAATGAAGATAATTAAATCCCAAATGCCGATTGAGGAGAAAATAAAATATGCCGACTTTATTGTTGATAACAGTAGAGATTTGGAGTTTACTAAATCGGAAGTGGATAGAGTGTTTGAAGCCATAAAAATTTATAAATATTGCCAAAGGCAGCTAAAAAAGAAATAAAGGAAGAAGTAACAAAAAATGCCCCCTTTCGGGGGCTGTTATTCTAAATCTTTTCACATGTCCCTTAATTATTCACAACATACCTTGCAAGGTACCTTAAATATTTTTCTCCATAAATTCGGATATTTTTGAAGCGAAGTTCGATGGGTCTACCGGTTTTTCCCCATTTAAAATTAGTGCCAGGTCATAAATCAACTGGCTGTATTCTTTGATTTTAGAGCTCTTTGGGTCAACTTCATATAGCGATTTTACTTTTTGCATTACAGGGTGAGAAAGGTTAATTTCAAGGATTCTTTTAGAGTTAGGAGCAGCTTGCCCTAATGACTCGAGCAGCCTTTTCATTGTTTCATCCATTTCATTTTCATCCCCCACAAGGCAGCATAGGGAATTTTTGAGCCTGACACCCGCTTTTACGTCAGAGATGTAGTCTTTCAAATCGTCCTTAATCCTTTCTAATAAATCTTTGTATTCTTTCTCTTTTTCTTCCTTCTCTTTTTTGATATTCTCATCAACTTCAAGATCACCCTTTAATATGGATTTAACTTTTTTCTTTTTGTATTCCATTAGGGCGCCCATAATTATTCCATCTATTTCATCTGTCATAAATATTACATCTATCCCCTTGTCTTTGAAATATTCAAGATGAGGGGATTGTTTTATTTCTTCAAGAGAATCGCCTGTAATATAGTAAATCTCATTTTGGTTTTCAGCCATATTTTCAATATATGTGTCAAAATCAATTTTTTTGTCTTCATTTTGTAATGAATTAAATATCATTAGTTTAGCAATCTCTTCCTTTCTTTCAAAATCATAATGAATCCCTTCTTTTAGGACATTTCCAAACTCTTTGTAAAATTTTTCATATTTTTCAAAATCATTCTTTTTAATATCTTCCAACTTGCCCAATATCTTTTTGGTTATATTATTTCTTATCTGAGTTACAATCCTATTATTTTGCAGCATTTCTCTTGATACATTTAGTGGCAGGTCATTAGATTCCACGACCCCTTTTACAAACCTTAAATATGTCGGGATTAAATCTTCACATGCATCCATAATCTGCACTTTTTTCACATAAAGACTTGGTCCCATTTTGTATTCTTTATAGTAAATATCAAAAGGCCTTTTGGACGGGATATACAACAGTGCGGTAAACTCAAGCGTCCCTTCAGCTTTGAAATGAATATAGTCTAAGGGGTCATTGAAGTCGTGGGATATATGCTTATAAAATTCTTTATACTCATCCTCTTTGATATCCGATTTATCTTTCATCCAGATTGCTTTCATAGAGTTAAGAGTTTCCTCTTCAACCTTTTTATCTTTTTCAACTTCCATTACAATAGGATATTCAATGTAATCTGAATATTTTTTGACGATTTCTCGTATTTTCCATTCGTCAAGATATTCATGAGCATCATCTTTGAGATGAAGAATAATATCGGTTCCGGAGTCTCCCTTTTCAGCAGGCTCAATTTCATAATTTCCATCAGCTTTTGAAGACCATTTTACTGCCGTATCTTCTCCTGCCTTTTTGGAAATTACATCAATTTTGTCTGCAACCATAAATGCGGAGTAAAATCCCACGCCAAATTGACCGACTAAGTTTATATCCCCTGTCTCTTTAACTTTCTTTATCATTTCCATAAATTCTTTTGTGCCTGATTTGGCTATTGTGCCAAGATTGTTAATCACATCATCTTTACTCATCCCGATACCGTTATCTGAAATTGTGAGTGTTTTTTTCTCTTTATTCGGGGTTATTTTAATTTTAAAGTTATTTGAGTTTAGCTTAATTTGATTGGTTAAACTTAAATATCTTGCTTTATCAATAGCATCAGATGCGTTTGAGATAAGCTCTCTTAAAAAAATATCCCTGTTTGAGTATAAAGAGTTGATTACAAGGTTTAGCAGCTCTTTTACTTCAGCCTTAAATTCGAATTTTTCAGTTGCCATTGCTCCTCCTTAATAATTTATTTGTATATGTTTGTCGGCGTAGTGAAATTTAATAATTTTTTCTAAAAATTCAATATCTGTTTTATCAAGTTTTCTAAGTTTTTTAAACTCAACTTTTATATTATCTCCGACTCTAACCCTTATGCCGGGATAAGTATCCCTCAATTTGTCCTCAATTTTTTCTATTTTTACAATATCTTCGGTTTGTATGTGTTTATTTAATATCCTTGTAGCTATGCAAGACTCGTCATGGAAATAGATGTTTTTGAATACTTTGTTTACAATCTGAAACGAATCTGCTTTTGTAAGTCTTAGCTCTTTTAGAGGGGATAACACATTGTATTCACTGATAGCTTTCACCCCCGGCCTGTAGTCATTTAAATCATCCAGATTTGTGCCATCAAAGATTACATCAAATTTTTCAGACTCTTTAATTATATTGATATGAGCTAATATACTTTTTTTGCAGTAATAGCATTTTTCTTCGCCATTTTTTATAAAGTTGTCATCGTAGTCAATATAAAACGGTTTCCAGTTTATGCAAATGGTATCAGCTATCAGTCTTGCATTTTCAATTTCATAGCGGAAAACATGAGAATTTACACAGGTAACCGCTAAAATATTTTCTAACGGTAAATGTTCACTGACAAGTTTTAAAACGGCAGCACTATCAGCTCCACCGCTTAATGCTACAATAGCACTTTTAAATCTGTTAAAAAAAGTCTTCAATAAATCCCCCGCCAACAAGTATGTCATCCTCATAAACAGCTGCTATTTGCCCAGGGGCAGGGAAAGATTGAGGTCTGTCAAAAAGAAGAAATGCCCTGTTTTCCGGGTGTATTTCTACAAGACAACTTTCTTCTCTCATTCTGTATCTAAGCTTTGCTTTTGCTTTAAATATTTTTTTGTCTGTATGAAAAACCGTATCTCTAATTTTTACCCCTTTTATATCGCTGTCCGTTTTTCTGCAGAGGATAATGTTATTTGTTATAGGGTCGATACTCTTAACATATAAAGGTTCATGATATGAAAGCCCTAAACCTTTTCGCTGTCCTACTGTGTAAAGCTCTATGCCATTGTGTTTTCCGAGAGATTTTCCGTCAAGAATGAAGTCACCTGTTTTGAACTTGTTCTCATTAATCTTATTTTTAAGATAATCCCTGTAATCTCCCCCTTCTAAGAAACAAACGTCCTGACTGTCTTTTTTATCGTGGACGCTTAGCCCGTATTGCTCGGCGAGTTTTCTTACTGTAAATTTATCCATCTCTCCGAGAGGAAATTCGATTACTTCCAACTGATAATTTTCTAAAAGTGTCAGGTAATAAGATTGGTCCTTTTTCTTATCTAAACCTTTTGCTACAAATGGTTTTTCGTTAATATATATTTTTCTGGCATAGTGCCCCGTTACAATTTTCTCGCAATTGTATTTAAGCATTTCACTATGCAGATAATTAAATTTACCAAATCTGTTGCAATAAGCACAAGGGTTTGGTGTCTTGCCGCGCCTGTAGGTGCTGATAAAATAGTTTATAATGTCCCTTTTAAATTCATTGGAGTAGTCGGCCAAGTGCCATTGTATTCCAATCTCTTTAGCCATTTTCTCAGCATCAGAAAGATATTGCTCTTGCCCGTCAAAAAGCTTTAGTGTTATACCTATTACTTCGTACCCCTTTTCTTTCATTAGATATGCTGACAGTGAGCTGTCAACACCACCACTCATGGCAACTACAACTCTTTTACTCATAATAACTCCTGTAACTCTTTATTGTATCTATATCTTGTATTACTTAATTATACCCATAAACAGGAAACATGTGATTTAATTATTGGTATTTAAATTTTTTTGTTTAAAATAGAAAGTGTTGCCAATAGCAGATTATCCGCAATAAAATCAGGTTTTTTCGGCCAGTTGTGGTAATCATTTTCAATTTCACCTGCACCGTAGCCGGTTTTTACCATGATTGTCTTGCACCCTGCATTTATCCCCATCTGAATATCTGTATATTTATCACCGATCATATACATGCTATCTCTGTCAATAGGTAGAGTTTTAATTGCATCTTCGATCATTTTAATTTTTGGTTTTCTACAATCGCAGTCAATAGCATATTCCGGCATTTTAGAGCCCTTGTAGTGTGGGCAGTAAAATATTCCATCAACATCTGTACCATTTTTTTGTAAAATCTTTCTCATTTTATTATGAATTTTCTCCAAAAAGTTTTCTGTAAATATACCTCTTGCTATACCTGCCTGATTTGTAATTATCACAACCAAATATCCGTTATCTTTTAACAGTTTGATTGCTTGCGGGGCAAAAGGGTAAACCTCAAAGTTATCCAAGCTGTTAATATAGCCCGCATCTCTGTTAATTGTTCCGTCTCTGTCAATAAAGACTGTAGGTTTTTTCATCACTCTCATCTTTTTTTACCCGTTTAAATCTTTTGTGAATAAGATACCACTGTTCCGGATATTTTTTTATTATGTCTTCATAAACCATATTAATTTTTCTGGCTACGTCAAGTATTCTTTCCTTTGGTTTTAATGTGTTATCAGGTAGAATAGGGTCGTAGCTGACAAATTTTAATTTTCCGTTTTTTTCTCTTACGCAAAATAGAGGGATAATTGGGATATTTTTTTTGACAGAAAGGATTGGAATTCCGGCAATAAATGAAGTTTTATGCCCAAAAAAGTCTACGTAAATTGCATCTTTCCCCAACGCACTGTGGTCAAGGAGTGTGCCGATTACCGTATCTTGATTTGCAATCTTTGCTATTTCAAATGCAATATTTCTATGGCTAAGATAAATGATATTTTCATCTGCCCTGAATTTTCTAATTAAATCATCTACATTTTTATTTTTTATCCTTCTTCCCACAATGCATGTTTGTTTTCCGTACTTGAGGGAGAAAATTTTTGCTACCAGTTCCCAGGAGCCTAAATGGGCACCTGCTACAAAGTAAGAGCCGTAATTTTTGTTAAAATCTGATAATTTTTGCTCCGTTTCTGCGCTAAATTCTACATTCTTTTCAAGAAAGTTTTTATCTATCTTTTTTGTATGAAAAATTTCAAGAAAGGCTGAAAAAGAGTTTTTAAAACTTTCTTTGGCGACTTTTTTTGGGTTGAAAGCACCTATTATTTCGGCATTCTTTACAGCAATCCTTCTCCTACCTGGTAGTAGATAGTATGCTACAATACCTAAAAAACGGCCTGTCTTTATGAGAGAGTTATAACTCAAAGATTCAAATATATTAGATAGTATTAGAATCAGTATTTTCATTTTTCAAAAAATTTACAATTTCGTTTATTGGTTTTTCGGCAATTGCCTTAGCCTCTGCAATAAAGCCTTCAAAGTCGGCATTTTCAAATTTTTCTGTATTCAGGTATTGTATCATGTTAGCTTCACTTTCTACAGTAAAGACAAGATTGTATTTTTGAGCAAGCTCGAAAATTTCTGTAAAATTTTGCATATGCTTACCTACGGCAACTACTTTTTTAAATATTAAGGCTTCATAAATATTATGCCCGCCTACATTTGTGATAGAGCCGCCTACAAAGACTTTTTCAGCACAGCTGTATAGATTTTTTAATATTCCAAAACTGTCTACAATGATAACTTTTGTTTGCCTACCTTCTGACAAAAGTGATGTTTCAAAGGATTCTGAAAATATTGTAAAAACTTCCTCTACCCTATTTAAGTGCCTTGGAGCTAATACAAGGTGGTCAAATTTATCGCTAACCTTTTCAAAAATATCTTTTATAAAAGTCTCTTCCCCCTGATGTGTGCTTGCAGCAAGAAATATTTTACCATTTAAATCAAAGTTACTTTTAGGTGATTCAATATTTACTACTTTTATGTTACCAATATCGGATATTTTATCTTTATTATCAAGAATATCGGCAAGTCTTTCGGCATCTGTTTTACTTTTTGCAAAAATATGTTCGAAACTGTTTAATAGTTTTTTAAAAATAGGTTTAAATAGCTTATACTTAGGGTAACTTCTTTCCGAAAGTCTGCCGTTGACGAGGATAAGTTTTGCGTTTTTTTGAGCAGCAAATATCAGATTTGGCCAAAGCTCTGTATCGATAATCAAAAAATATTTTGTATTTAGATATGATGTAAGATACTTGATGGCAAAATAATTTTCTAATGGAAGTAAAAATATAAAATCTGCATTGAGGTTTTTTGTTGCGACATCTTTACCTGTGGCTGTTACAGTTGATAATGCTATATCATAGTCGGGCATTTCCTTTTTGATTTTTTCAATTAATGATTTGACGCTTAAGACTTCTCCGACGCTTGCACAATGAATCCAAATGGTTTTTTCAGGTTTTTTGTTAAAAAGGATAAATCCAAATCTTTCAAAATACCATTTTTCCTCTTTCCTTTTCAGAGCCACAAGATATCCGATTGGCAAGATTAACGGCAAAAGCGCAATAAGTAGGATATTATAAAAAATCAGGAGAATTTTCACGAGTCAACTCTAACATACTTTTTTGTAATTCTTCAAGGGAAGAATCAATACTTTCTTTGGAAGTATCTTTATCTACGATAATAGGTTTGCCATAAAATACTTCTATTTTAGAAAATGGGTAAGGGACTATGAATTTGTCCCAACTGTTAAACTTGAATACTTTTTTGGCGTGGCACACAACAGGTATTATGACCTGGTCTGTTATTTTGGCAAGAAAAACAGCTCCGGGTTTTGCAACAAGCCTTGGTCCTTTTGGTCCGTCAATTGTAATTGCAGCATTTAGATTGTTTTTTACCATTATACGTTTGCAGCCTATTATAGCTTTTGTTCCATTTCTTGAGGATGAGCCTCTTGAAGTATCAAATCCGAATTTATTCAAGAGTTTTGCTGCAATTTCTCCATCTTTACTTTCTGAAACTATAGTAATTATGTTTTTTTGTTTGTAAAGATATACAAAGGGGAAAAGTTGCCCATGCCAAATAGCATAGACGATTCTTTTCCCTTTTAATGAGAGTAAATTTTCAGTGCCGTACTCCTTATATCTGAAGGTAGAGGAGTAGGCCTTTATTATAAAATATGCCAGGGAAAATAAAAATTTTTCCATTTATTACTTATAAAACTGCCTTAACCGTGTTTGCAATAACTAGTACCTCTTCATCTTCAAGATAAGGATTTATAGGGAATGATATAACTTTTTCAGCCAAATATTCGGCTACCGGCAAATCACCCTTTTTATAATTTAGGTTACCAAATGCCTTTTGTAAATGAAGTGGAACGGGGTAATAAACAGCTGAGGCAATCTCAGAGCTGCTTAAAGATTTCATTATTTCATCCCTTTTTTCTGCTACTACTGTAAACTGATGATACACATTTGTAGCGTTATCAGTTTCCTTTTGATATTTTACAATATCGCCCATATATTTTTGATATAGCTTTGCTACATTTCTTCTTTCCTGATTAAAACGGTCGATATGTTTGAGCTTGACACTCAATATTGCTGCTTGAATATCATCAAGCCTTGAATTGAAACCGATAACTTCATGGTAATACCTTGTATATGAGCCATGATTTCTAAGTGCTATAAGGGTCTTGTAAATTTCGTCATTATTTGTGGTTACGAGCCCACCATCACCGTAACAGCCTAAATTTTTGCTTGGAAAAAAGCTGAAACATCCTGCATCGCCGATATTACCTGTCTGTTTCCCTTTATATGTGGCTCCAAAAGATTGAGCACAATCTTCTACTACTTTTAGATTGTATTTTTTAGCAAGTGCAAGAATTTCATCCATATTTGCAGGGTTTCCGAAAAGATGCACGGGCAAAATTGCCTTTGTTTTGTCATTTATTTTGCTTTCTATCTGTCTTACATCAATATTGAATGTATCTTCCTCCACATCTACAAAGACAGGCTTAGCGCCGCAATACACTATAGCTTCTGCAGTAGCAATAAATGTAAAAGGGGTCGTAATAACCTCATCCCCTTCCTTTATGCCAATCGCTTTTAACGCAAGATGTAAAGCATCTGTCCCGCTTGCTACACCAACTGCATATTTGCACCCCAAATATTTAGCGGCCTCTTCTTCAAATTTTTTTACATTTGGGCCCAAAATAAACATTGTGCTGTTGATGGAGCTGTCAACTGCCTTCTTTATTTCATCTCCAATATCGTTTAATTCTCTTTTTATATCGAGCATTGGTATCATATATGCCTCCCGGTTAAATTTAAGCTTAACATTATATTTGAACTTTTTATGTTATGCAATAGTTTGTATGCGTGTTACCCCTTTAATTTTTAGGAGCATTATCAGTACGAAATTTGGGACTCAATATTATTTGGGAAAGCAGCTAATTGAAGTTATTGTGTTGCAAGCCAGTCCTTAGCCTCTTGTACGGTGTTGAAGAGTTTTAAGTTGTTTCTTCCTGTAAATTTCATCACTATCTGGTAGACAAGTTTTTTTAGTCCAAACACCCCCACTACGGCACCAGCTTTTACGTAAGGTTTATTTTCGGCTGCAAATTCTTTAATTGCTCTATTTGTGCGGTCGTTTGATTCCGTATTTGTTACATCGACAAGTGTAAGCAGCACATCTTTTTTTAATCTTCTCACAATACTTCTTGCGTCTTCAAGAGTTTTCATAAATTCATCTTCTTTACAACCTGAAAAATCAAAAAAGATTATCATTTTGTCCTTATGTTTCCAAAAATTGATTCTTTCCATATATCCCTCAAGTAATGTTTTATTTAGCTATATAATGAATGGTTGTTCAAATGTCAAGTTATTTTTACTTTATTTATCAAGTATTTATTTTAAGTTTAAATAAAATATTGTAATTTTATGTGAAATGTGTTTAATGTTAATTGATTTGTTTTAAGTAAAAAGAAGCTGTGTTTAGCAATAAGACATTAATTTTTTACTAAATTTTTCCTAAGAATTTTAAAAGGGAGCTGAGGATAGTAGCAGGGTGAGGGGGACAACCGGGGATATAAAGATCAACTTCCAACATTTTGTCTACACCGCCAACAATTTCGTCAGAGTTGAAAAAAGGGCCTCCGCTTATGGCACAGGCACCACAAGCTATGACAATCTTTGGCTTTGGTGTCGCTTCATATGTTTTCATTAATGCGATTTCCATATTTTTGGTAACAGGACCTGTTACTAATATACCGTCCGCATGCCTTGGGGATGCTACAAATTGAATTCCGAATCTGCCCAAATCCCAGCCTACTGTTCCAAGCACGTTTACATCAGCTTCACAGGCATTACAACCGCCGGCACTTACCTGTCTAAGTTTTAATGATTTTTTTAAAAGTTTTTTAAATAAAAATTCTTTGGTAGATTTATCAATAAATCTTTTTTTACTTGTTATAATCAAATCATTTCTATCTGTAGTACCAAGTGCATAATCCTTTGAAAAATGAATATTTTTTGTGTGTTTTAGACATTCACCGCAAAAGATACATCTACCAAGGTCGATACCTATTTCATTATTTTGACAGATAAATGCGTCTGTTGGACAAATTCGTTTCAAGTGTTCTAATTCGTTATTAGTTAGGTTTGATATTTCAGGTAGTCCTAAAAACTTATCCGGCATATTATCAGTACTAAAAGGAAATTTCATGGTTCTGTATTTTTGAAATAATCTTTCCTTTAATATGTTAAACATAAATTCTCCTCTTAAAGATCAAACCCGCAATATGAAAGGTTAAAACTCTTATTGCACAGTGGAAAATCGTATATCCCTTCATTTCTTACCACATATGCCAGCCCATTCCAGTTATGAAAAGATGGGTCGACTATTTTATACCTTAATAGTTTTCCATCTTCATCAGTAATGGCGACATGGCATATTTCGCCCCTAAACCCTTCACTAAAGCTCACCGAAATCGAATTAGCATTCAGTAAGCAGTTTGAATGTTGCTCCTGTGCTCTATCGTTAATGTCGCTTGCAATATCTGTAAACATGTTTAAAGAATTTAAAATCTCCCTGTATCTTACAAGTCCTCTGCCCAAGACATCTCCGTGAAGGTCTTCGGTTTGAATTTCTTTAAAATACTTATTATACAATAAAAAAGGTAAATCCTTTCTTATATCATTATTGATCCCGGATGCACGGCGATGTAGTCCCACTATACCCAATTCCACGGCAATTTCCTTAGGTAAAACACCTGTATTGTCAAATCTGCTCATTACAGAAGGGGTATTCCACAACATTTCTACTGCACCTAAGAGATTTGGTTTTAATGCATCGATCTTTTTGACAATTTTTTCAAAGATGCTCTTTTCTACCTTTTCGCCGCCAAATGAGAGCAAGCTTCTGCCAAACCTATTGCCACACAAGTCAGCAGTCATGTTTAAAAAATCACCTCTAATTCTTCCGCAGTAAGATGCGGTAGGTAAAAAACCTATATCAGTGGCAAGTCCACCGAGGTCTCCTACATGATTGGCAATCCTTTCAAGCTCAAGTGCCGCCATCCTCTTTAGTTGTGAGTCAATATGAGGCTCAACTTTTGACAATGCCTCTAAATTTCCAAGATAACAAATTGTATGTGCAACAGTTGAATCGCCTGATGCAGTTTGGATTTTGTAAAAACTATCTTTGTATGGTCCGCCGATTAAAGATTTCTCTATGCCTCTGTGTTGATAACCGAGGGATATTTCAAGTGAAAGTACTTGTTCGCCGTAACAGTTAAATCTAAAATGCCCCGGCTCGATGATACCTGCATGTACAGGTCCTACACCTACCTGATGAGTTTCATGTGAGTCTATTTCAAAAAAGTCCATATCACCTATTTGGTTACTTTTTCCTTTACCTTCAAATGGTTTGTGAAATCTTAGAGGCTTCAGCCCTTCACCATGTATTGCATCCGGATACTGTTCAAAAATTTCTCTTTCAAAGTTGTAAATTTGCGGAACTTTATTGTAAAGAGGATTTAATTTTTTATTAATCTCAGTAGCAAATAATTCAAATTCCTTTGTCTCATCAAAGAGTATTACTGCTAAAGCATTTAATTTATCTTTATACTTGTAAACAAAGTAAGATGCAATTCTTCCTGAATTTTCAACTGCTTTAATAATTTTTTCATAAAAAACGTCATTGGTAAGAAATGGTAGGTTTTCTAACTTAATCATTGAAGGGTTTTGTTTGAATCTAACCATTTGTTACCCCCAAAATTAAAAGGGAATCTTTAATTGTGCTAAGAATATTCTGCGGAAAGTAAAACAAAGGGATTAAAAGTATTGCAAGTAATAAGATTTCTGATAATAGCATTATTTTAGTAGGTTTAAATTCTTTTAACTGAATACTATCAGTGCTCGGAGTTCCATATGCTATGCTGATGCCTGCCTTGATAAGTCCTATAAAAATAAGTCCCAATAAAATTATAACAACTAATGTTGTTACACTATACCCATACTTAAAACCGTAGAGAAATATGTAAAACTCACTGATAAATAGACTAAAAGGGGGTGAGCCGGCAGCTGCAAATAATCCCAAGATAAAAACCCATCCGATTGTTGGAGATATAGAAATCAATCCGCTTATATTTTGAATTTTCTTATTTCCATAAATTCGTTGTATATCAGCTGCGTTCAAAAAGAGCACCCCTTTTGCAAAGGTATTAAACATGATATGCAACAGGCTTCCGAAAATTGCCATCTTACCTATGCCAAGCCCCACGGCGATTATACCTACATGCTCAACAGAAGAATAAGCAAGCAACCTTTTTAAGTCCTTCTGCTTTACAGCAAAAATAGCTGCAATTGCCAAAGATAAAACACCTAATATAAGTAAAATGTGGCTGATATAGATTAAAACCTCGCTACCTGAAAGTATCTGATATATTCTTAAAAGACATAGTGCAGCCAAACTTACAAGTCCACCTGACAACAGCCCACCTATAAGCCCGGGAGCCTCTCCATAGCTGTCAGGTTTCCACCAGTGAAAAGGGGCAAGCCCTATTTTTGATGCATAACCAATAACCATAAAAAGTGTAGAAAAGAACAGCCATTTTACATCCATTTTTGGAACTATACTCTGTAACCTAAGAAAATTAATAGTCCCTTGTCCGTCTGTTTGAAGTGCTGTAAATCCAAGCATATATGTCCCGAGTAGAGCAACAGCAATCCCTGTTGAAGTAAGAAGTATGAATTTCCAAGTAGCTTCAATTGAAAATTTGGTTTTATTGAAATATATAAGCGGTGTGACCGAAAGTGTTGCAGCCTCCATGGATGCCCATAATACTCCAAAATCTTGGGCCATACATGCAAATTGTGCCGATAAAAGATTTGCCATCATGGAAACAATAAAAATCCTATTCCCCCTATCTGAGCGTATTTTTAGATAATTTGATGCATATACTGACAATGAAAAGAAAAGTATGGAGTAAGAAAGGTAGATAATTTTACCGATACTGTCAAATTTGATATAATCCGGGAATATAGAAGATTGAACATAATGAAAAATATAGATACTGTAAGCAAAGTTAAATAAACCGCATATTAAAATTATAATAGGTCTTTTTCTATCATCTCTGATTAACAGACTAAGGACAGTCAAAACGACGATTACGCCTATAAATACTAAAAGATACATTATTCATCCCTCAAGCTTTTGAGTTGGGTAACGTCTATGGAAGAAAATTCTCTGTCAATATGATTTAGTATGATTCCCATTATGAATATACCAACTATCAAATCGAGTAAAAAACCTAATTCAAGGGAGAAAGGTATATGTTTGGCGATGAGGAAACCAAATACAAACACTCCGTTTTCAAGCACCAGATATCCTATTACTGATGAAATTGCCTTTATTCGGGATATTATGATTATAAAAGCTACAAATATTGTAGATATAGATACCTGAATAAAGTAAGTGCTGCTATGTGCACCATTTACAGGTAACAGCTTAGAAAAGACAAATATTAAGGTTGTCCCTATTGCTGCCAAAACTACGCTGTGCATAAAACTGATAAAGTTTTCTACTTCAAGGTTTATTTTGACCTTTTTTAGCGATGTCATCAAAAAAAGTGGGATTAATACCCCTTTTGATAAAATAAGAAAAATAACTACCAGGAGTGAATGTAAGGCAATCTCTTCATACAAGAAAATAGGGATGATACCTAAAATAAAACCTTGCAATGCAAGTAGTCTAATATGAAATCTTATTCTACTGCTGCCCAATATCCCGAAATTAAGCAACAATACAATTATAAGCAGTTGATTGACTACAAAGTTTTCCATAGTTACTCCAAAGTTAAAAACATTCCGATTCCTGCAAGTACGATTACAATGATTTGAAAAGTAGGTATCTTTTTAAGTTTAATTCTTGCCATGGTAGATTCTACAACCCCTATTACTACTGCAATAGCAAGCATGCCAACGTAGTAAAAGAGGAAGTTTATAAAAATATTATTAAATTTAAGCGGGAAAACGACATGAAACATTATCGAGATAAAAGCAAACATTTTTAAAAGTGCGGATATTTCCATTATCCCAAGAAGTGGTCCGCTGTGGTCGAGTATCATTACTTCGTGTATCATTGTAAGTTCCAAGTGGGTATTGGGGTCGTCAATAGGCATTCGGCTATTTTCAACAAGGATAATTATAAAAAGTGCAACTGCAATTAACAGAAAGCCTATACCGCTTGTTATCCATATATTTGGAGATATTTGAGCAAAGCTTGATTCAAATGTTATTAGTCCACTCTTTCCTACGATTGCCATAAGTGCGAGAAAAAGTGCAGGTTCAGACAACATGGAGAATGTGGCTTCTCTTGCGGAGCCCATCCCTTCAAAACTTGAGCCTGTATCAAGGGCAGCCAAAACCATAAAAAATCTGCCGAGCGCCATCATATATGCGACAAAAACTATATCACCTTTAAAGGAAAAAAAGCTATCTTTAGCAACAAGGGGGATAAAGAAAATTATCATTATTGAAGCTATCAAGGTTACTATTGTCCCGAGTATAAATATGAAGCTTGTATCTTTGCTGATTGTGATGTTCTTTTTAAACAACTTTATAAGGTCATAATATGGTTGAAAAAAAGGTGCTCCCTTTCTGCCGGCAAAAAAGGCTTTCACCTTTACGATAGTGCTGGAAATCATGACAGGTGCAGTAAGAATTGATATTATAGAAAGTATCTTTACCATATTATAATTGCTCCGTATATTACAAGAGATACAATAGCTATAAGTTTATAGAGGAGGTATAGATTGAGATTCCCCGCTTGTAATTTTCTTACGGGGGAAAGTTTGTCGTCCAAAAATTGAAAGAGGGGTAAAATTATATTATCGAGAAATATATCCGGCACGTGAGATTTAAAATATGCCTTTTTGGGAAATACCCCTTTTACATCTTTGCGGTGATAATGCGTATTTAAGATAAAGTTAAATATCCCAGTAATAATCTCGGCAAAAGAAGTGGCGGTGTATCTAAACTTATGGCTTGGTTTTGTATAACCGCAGCCCCAAGTCTCAGGTGCATATTCAATTTTATTTTTATAAACTAATTTAAATACCAGAAGCCCTAAAATTAAGAATATATAAAAAATACCAACGAAAATACTTAATTCTTTAAAAGGGAAATAATTGAAGAGGTTAAAGTAATTTCCTGTTAATGAATAAATTACATTTTCAAGCGGGGACTTTAAAATATATGGGAAAAAGCCAAGCCCAATGCACATAAGAGCAGGTATAGCTAAAGATATTTTCAGGTAGAAAGACTCTTGAAATTTGCGTTGTGGAGCGTTTTGCAGATTTGGGTTAGTGCCCATGAATACGGCACTGTTTACTTTTAAAAAGCAGGCTGAAGCAAGCCCTCCTATCAGTGCAAGAGCAGGGATTCCCATTAGTTGCAAGAAGTTTAGCGGCAATAAACTGCTTTTACTAATAATAGCGAACATACCAAGATATATAAATAATTCACTTACAAAACCGTTAAACGGTGGAAGTCCGGATATGGAAGCTGAAGCAATTAAAAAAGTGCCAAATGTAAATGGAATTTTTTTGGCAAGTCCACCCATCTCATCCATCTGTCTTGTCCCTGATGCGTTAATAATCACACCGGCACCAAGGAATAGAAGAGATTTGAAAGTGGCATGGTTTAAAATGTGAAATATTGAACCAGCAAAGCCCAAAACCATAGCTATATCATTACCTGTAGACATACCGGCAAGACCAAGTCCCAAGCCCATAAGTATTATACCTATATTCTCAATACTATGATATGCAAGGAGTCTTTTTATATCGTGTTGACCTATTGCAAGTACGACGCCGATAATTCCTGAGGTGATACCGGCTGCAAATATTATTAATCCCCAATATAAAGGCGGGTTATGAAAGAAAGATATGTACCTTATTATTCCATATATGCCCATTTTAATCATAAGTCCTGACATTATTGCTGAAACGCTGCTTGGAGCATTGGCATGGGCAGAAGGCAACCAGATGTGAAGCGGTAAAATACCCGCTTTTATCCCAAATCCAACTAAAGTAAATATAAAAATACTTGTACCAACTGTAGTGCCTGGGTCAAGAGAACCTGTTTTTGGAAAATCAAAAGACCCGGTATATTTATAAACCAAGATTGAAGTGACAAATATTAAAAAAGTGCAGAAGTGAGTTAATATTATATAAAGCTTTGCAGCATCTCTGACTTCATCATACTTATGCTCAGTAATAAGTAAGAAAAATGCTGAAACGGCCATTATTTCCCAAAATATAAGTAACATTATAAGGTTTTTTGCCAGTACTATCATTACCATTGAGAAGGTCATTAATGGGAAAAATATGCTTGTAATTGTCCACTCTTTTTTATGATCTGACTCAGGAAAGTAATAAAAAGAGTAAATAAATGCACATACAGAAATTATAGAAAGGGGGATTAAAAAGAACTTGCTTAGGCCATCAAGCTGACCTGTAGCCTGACAAAAAAATGTATCTATATGAACATTAAAATTGCTGCCTAAAAAAATTGAGGCAATAAATACGTAGGTAAATATAGCTGTAAAGAGTGAGACAAGTATAACCTGATTCTTAATTTTTTGTGTCAACAAAGCAACAATAACAAATAAACAGCAAAAGATTAAAAACAGGCCACCTGTGCTCACCATTACATTTGAACCTCACAATCTCATAATTTTAATTTTACAATAATCATGTTTTTGTTTCATATTCCTTATTGTATAGTTTTGTCAAATATTTTTAATGTGTATTACCTCTGTTCTACATATTTTTTTGCTATTGATAATGCCTTATCAATATGGTCAACTATATTTTCTTCGCCAATAATTTTATGTATTCTGCCTTGAATAAGCAGTTTTTTTACATATGGAGATACCCCTGAGAGTATGACATTTGTGCCATGCTTTTTATATTCACTACATATTTCAGTTAGAGCATGCATGCCGGTAGCATCTATCATAGGGACGTATCGCATACGCAAGATGAAAACTTTTGGGTATGCCTCTAATGAAGTAAGGACACTTTTTACTTTATCAGCTACTCCGAAGAAAAATGGACCACTAAGCTCATAAATTTCCACATCTTTTGGGACTACTTTGTTAGCAATAGCATCTTTGTCATCCATTCCATCGTCCATTGAGTCTTCAGCAACATCCAAAGTTATGTTTAGCTTGTTTACGGCAGTCAAGCTTATCATTCTACGCATAAATAGAAGTACGGATAAGAGCATACCCAATTGCACTGCAACATTAAGATCTACTATGACGGTTAACAGAAATGTTGTTAAAAATACAGCAATGTCACTTTTAGGTGCTTTAAATAAATTTTTTATATGCTCTAACTCACTCATGTTGTATGCTACCACAATGAGAATCCCGCCTAATGTGGCAAAGGGTATTTTTACTATTACAGGGGATAACAGCAACATAAATAATAAGACCCAAATTGCATGGAATATTCCACTTAGAGGGGAGTATGCACCATTTTTGATGTTTGTGGCTGTTCTTGCTATTGTCCCTGTGGCAGGGATACCTCCAAAAAGAGGGGATGCGATGTTTGCAATCCCTTGAGCTACAAGTTCCATATTTGACCTGTGTTTGTCCCCTGTCATACCATCTGCAACTACAGCACTTAAGAGGGATTCAATGGCACCTAAAACTGCAATGGTAATTGCATCTGGAATAAGCGCTTTTATTTTATCCATTGTTATATTTGGAAAAGTAGGGGTCGGTAGACCACTTGGTATAGACCCAAATCTATCCTGTATTGTTTCAATAGGAAGCTTTAAAAGATATATTGCAGCTACCCCGAATACTACTGCCAGGAAAGGGCCCGGGATTTTCATCGTAATTTTTTTGGAGTATACAATAATAAGGATAGATACTAATCCCACTATAGTAGCTGAAAGGTTTATATTGCCAATATGTTTTGAATATTCAACTAATTTTTCAAAAAATTCGGCAGGTACTTTCTTTATGCCCATACCAAAAAAATCATTTAGCTGAGTTACAAATATTATGATTGCTATACCTGCACTAAAACCTTTAGTGACAGGGTAAGGGATAAATTTTATTACTGTTCCAAGCTTTAGTAAGCCCATAAGTATTAGGATAAGTCCCGCCATGATTCCGGCAATTAACAGTCCGTCAATACCTTGCCTGTAGATAATGCCGTAAATTATAACTATAAATGCACCTGCAGGACCTCCTATTTGGTATCTGCTTCCACCAAAAAATGAGATTAGAAAACCACCTATTATTGCGGTATAAAGACCCTTTTCCGGCGAGGCACCACTGGCAATTGCAAATGCCATCGATAATGGCAGTGCGATAATTGCTACAATAAGACCACTAATCATGTCAGAAGTAAGATTTTTTACCCCGTAACCATGTTTTAGTAAGGAAAAAAGGGCTGGTTTAAACTCACTGAGGTAACCACTTTTCATATTTACTCCAAGATATGATAATTTTGAAGGGATCTTACGCCTAAGCAGATAGGTTGTCAAATAGATTTTTTAAAATTGTGTAAAAATGTTACAGTTTGTTTCTTTATTACACATATCAAATTAGTGTGAATTTTATAGATTGTTTATTTATCAATATGTTACTGTTTTGGAAAGTTTTGGCATGTACTGTGCTCTATAATAAGCACAACAAACAAATAGGAGGCAGTTATGAAAAAACTAATTTTAATTTCAGGAGCAATTATGATTTCGGCAGCATTGGCTTTTGCACATGGTGGATATGGAAGAGGTTATGCAGGTGGTCAGAGTTACGGTATGATGGGTGGCCAAGGTTATGGTTATGGCCCCGGAGGATGCCCTGGACAATTCCAAAACGGTAATGCCAAACAGCTGACTGAAGAGGAAGCTGTGAAGAGTGTCCAAGAGATAATTAGTAAAAACTTTAAAGGTTACGAAATAGTCAAAACCGAAAAGTTTAATATGCCTATGGGGACAATGTATGAAGTAGAAGTCAAAGATGCCGCAGGTAACGAGTTTGACTTTCACGTAAACCCATGGGGCAATGTTATGGGACCATTTGTAGATAACAAAGGAGATGTAAAGTAAGTAAAAGGCGGGGTTTTGCCCCGCTCTTTTTAAGGAGATAGTTATGATGTATGATTTTTATGGAGGTCACGGTTTTATGTGGATTTTTGGAATGGGGATATGGTTAGTAGTAATTATTTTTGTTTTGTATTTGCTGGTTAAAATCCCTGGTATGTTTTTTACAAAAAATAACAACTATAATGATGCCCTTGATATTTTAAAAACAAGATATGCTAAAGGTGAAATCACAGAAGAAGAGTTTGAAAATATGAAAAATGTGCTGAGAAAGTGAATATTTTTAACGTTTAACTTCCTTATCAAAAATTTAGCGCTAACGTAGAACCTTTAACATAGTACATTGAACGTAGAACGTAGAACGTAGAACATTAAACCTACAACTTTTCCCACTCAAAGTTGATAATATTCTTTTCCTCAGAGCTGAATTCAATACCTATAAGGTAGATTTGTTTATTATCATTTAAATATTTCTCAGCATATTTTCTTTTTTTGATTTGACTTAAAGCTTCCCCTTTTTTACTATCAACCTTAAACTCCAAAATATATATTTTATCCCCCACAAAAAGTGTTAAATCTATCCTGCCCTTGTTTGTAACATCCTCACCGATTACCTTAACACCAAGAGAAGCAAGGTAAGTATAAATTACACTTGCATAAAAACCTTCGTATAAATTAAGGTCATTTTTTGTAAAATTGTTATAAGGGATTGAAGCAAATAGTGTAGTCAATGCAGATTTTAAATCTTCTAAATTTTCGTAATATAGTGATTTTATAAGAGATTTTTTTACCCTGTTATCACCTTTAAACAGGTAATTTATAATATAATCATTTAAAGATACCTGGACTTCAAGATTTGGTATGCTTAACTTGTATTCTATGGAAGAAAGAAGTTCATCTTCTATGACTTTTTCAATTGTTAAATAACCTGACTGAAAAAGTATTACTTCTAAGTCAATGTTTTCTATATCAAAACTTGAAAGTATTTTTTTATCTACAATCAGATTAGTTAAATTTGGCAAAAAATAATCTTTCTCTTTTATGAGTTTAATCAAAAAAGATGGCGTGCCACTTTCAAACCAATAATTGTCAAATACAAATTCATTACTGATAAATTGTAAGATATCAAAAGGATTATAAACATTATCTTTTAGAAAGTTATAACCGTTATACCATTTTTTTACCTTTTCCATATCTGCGTTTTCAAAGTAAGGTCTAAAAGTTGTCTCGATGTCATTTTGTGTATAACCGCAGATATTGCCATATTTTGGATTAAGTGAAATATCAGTTAGCATATTAAGACCACTAAAGATAGATGCCTTGGAAAATTTGCTCACACCGGTAAGAAATGCAAATCTTATATAAGCATCATTATCTTTTATTATTGAATAAAGCCCATTGATAAATTCTCTGTTTATCTTTGCCTGCTCTATATTTTCAATTACATCAAGTATAGGTTTATCATATTCATCTATTAATATGACGACTTTTTGATTATATTTTTCATAAGCTTTTTGTATTAATTCATTAAAACATGAGGAAGGATTATTATTATTTTCACATTCTATTCCAAGCAGTCTTTGATTAGTTTTAAAAATGTCCATTGCCCTATCTTTAACTTTTTCAAGAGTTGTCAAATCACCTGCCCAGCTAATTTTTATCACCGGGTATTTTTCTTGAAAGTTCCACTTATCATAGATATAAAGCCCTTCAAAAAGCTTTTTATTACCTTCAAATAGTTCTTTTAGTGTATCAAGAAATAGGGATTTACCAAATCTGCGGGGACGGGAAAGGAATATGTATTTGTATTCTTGAATTAGTTTATAAGCTTCTTCAGTCTTATCAATATAAATATAGTTACCTTCAATTATTTCACTGAATGTTTGTATTCCGATAGGAAGCTTTTTTAATTTTTGCATAAATGTCTCCGCAGTGAATAATACTCTTTTATCAAATATAGGCGAAAATGATGGATTAGGCAAGGGGGATGCTCCTAAAGACAAGAATTATGAGTTATGAATTATGAATTGTGAATTATAAATTTTGAATTAGGCTCGCTACGCGAAAATTTTGGATTATGGATTTGAATGATAAGTGATAGTCTTACAGCCTTGTTAACAGTTAAAATCATAATAAGCTTAGCACTTAACACTAACTTAGAACGTAGAACTTTGAACGTTGAACTTTAAACTATCTGGGGGCTATTTTTATTTTAGTTGCAGTCAACTCCGACGCAAATATTATCTTTATTATTTTCTAAAAATTTATCCCCGATCCCTTTTACGTTTTTTAATTCCTCAATAGATGTAAAAGGTTTTACCTTTCTGGCTTCAATGATCATCTCAGCCTTTTTGTCCCCAAGCCCCTTAAGCTGAATTAGCTCTTCTTTTGAAGCGGTATTTACATTTATCTTTGCAAGAGCAAAACTTGAAATAAGCATTACAAAAACTATTGCTAATATAACTTTTTTCATAAATCCTCCAACTTTCAAGCCCCCATTGTCAAAATTCAACCATAAAGAAGTTTGTTTTTCAAATAAAAATTAAAATATTTAACGAGTAGTTGCTCATATTTTTTGAAACAGGTAAGCTGGCTTGTTTTATTTAGGATAGGTTGATTTGAGAGTTGCTGATATTGGGTGTTGGAAATTATGAATCTTAGGAAATTGAACCTTGAACTATATGACACCACTTTTCTATTGTTATAAGAATTATTGTAATATATATTACAGTAACCACCATTGCAATTGGAGGGAATATGAAATTTTATGATAGAGCTAATGAAATAACTGCTTTATTGGGAAGTGAAAAACTCTCTTACAGGCAATCTTGTATGACATTTGTCATCGGTAGAAGGAGGGTAGGTAAGACAAGGCTGATAAAAGAGGCTTATAAAAATAAAAAATTGCTTTACTTTTTCGTTTCAAAGAAAAGCGAAAAGTTGCTTTGCGAAGAATACACAAGGGTAATTAGTGAGATATTAGGAAAAAAAGTCATAGGAAGACTCGGCAGTTTTAAAGAGTTATTTGAATATATAATGGTTTTGGGGGAGGATGAGCATATAAATGTGGCGATAGATGAATTTCAAGAGTTTTACAATATTAATCCATCAATTTTTTCTGATATCCAAAATATTTGGGATGAGTATAAGGACAAAAGTAAGGTAAATATTGTTTTTTCAGGTTCTATATATTCCTTAATGTTCAAAATATTTGAAAATGCAAAAGAGCCACTTTATGGAAGAGCAGATAAGAAAATTATTTTGAATGGCTTTGATGTTAAGACTCTTAAAGATATTTACAAAGATTTTTCAAGGCGTTTAGACCCTTTTGATTTTATCTCTTTTTATGCCTTAACGGGTGGGGTTCCAAAATATGTAGAGCTCATATGTAATGAAACTGATCTTACTTTTAACAGTATGCTTAATTACATTTTTTCTGAAGGCTCATTTTTCTTAAATGAAGGTAAAGATGTATTGGTTGATGAGTTTGGTAAAGATTATCACATTTATTTTTCTATATTAAGTTTAATTTCAGATTCAAAGACATCTAGAAGTGAAATTGAAAGCATATTAGAAAAGAGTATCGGAGGACATTTAGAAAGGCTTGAAAAAGAATATCGTTTAGTTAAAAGAAAGCAGCCTGTTTTTTCAAAACCTAACACTAAAAACATAAAATACTCTATCAATGATAATTTTCTTGATTTTTGGTTTGCTTTCATTTACAAGAACTTGTCCGCTTTAGAGATTAAAAATTATGAATATGTTAAAGAATATGTAAAAAAAGTTATCCCTTCTTTCTTAGGAAAGATGCTTGAAAAATATTTTAGAGAGCAAATAGCATTATCGGGTGAATATTCTTATGTAGGTTCTTATTGGGATAGAAAGTCTGAAAATGAAATTGATATTATTGCAATGAATGAAATAAAGAAAAAGGCACTAATAGCGGAAGTAAAACTTAACAAAGAAAAGATAAATATTAATTTGCTCAAGAAAAAAGCAGAAAAGCTATTAGATAACTTGAAAGGTTATGAAATAGAGTATAGAACTTTTTGCTTGAATGATGTATTAATTCCGTGAATTATTGAACGTTAAAATATTAAAACGTTAGAAAGTTAGAATGTTAAAACGTTAGAACGTAGAACATTGAACGTTGAACTTAGATAGAGGAGTAGCTATGCCATTTGATATCAATAAGTTAAAAATTGCTGTTATTGGTCTTGGGTATGTTGGTCTGCCTTTGGCAGTCGAGTTTGCCAAGAAATTTAATGTGGTAGGTTTTGATATAAGTACTAAAAGAGTCAAAGAGCTAAATAGCGGTAAAGATGTTACAAATGAGGTTACGAGCGAGCAACTTAATGAGGTATTGTTAACTGATAGCTCTGATGTCAAAGTTTGTGGTCTTAAAGTTACTGATAATATAAATATGATAACAGATTGTAACTTTTATATTGTAACAGTTCCTACCCCGATAGACAGACATAAAAATCCTGATTTAAGACCGCTTATTGGGGCAAGTGAAACAGTTGGTAAGGTACTTAAGGCTGGTGATGTCGTAGTATACGAATCCACCGTTTATCCTGGCTGTACTGAGGAAGACTGCGTGCCGGTTTTGGAAAAGTGTAGTGGCCTTAAATATAACAAGGACTTTTTTGTAGGTTATTCCCCTGAAAGGATAAATCCCGGGGATAAAGAGCACACCTTTTCAAAAATAAAGAAGGTCGTGTCAGGCAGTACAAAAGAGGTAGCTGAATTTGTAAATAATGTTTATTCTCAGGTAGTAATTGCAGGTACATTTGTAGCATCTTCAATTAAGGTAGCTGAGGCAGCCAAGGTGATAGAAAACACTCAGAGGGATATAAATATTGCATTTGTCAATGAGCTTTCAATGATTTTCGATAAGATGAATATCGATACGCTGGAAGTTTTACAGGCTGCCGGTACAAAATGGAACTTTTTACCCTTTAGACCCGGACTTGTGGGTGGTCACTGTATTGGAGTTGACCCGTATTACCTTGCACATAAAGCTGAAGAGCTTGGCTATCATCCGGAGATGATACTTGCCGGCCGTAAGATAAATGACTATATGGGGCTTTATGTCGCAAATCAGGTAGTAAAATTGATGATTAAAAAAGGGCATACTATAAAAGGTGCAAAAATTTTGGTGCTCGGAATTACATTTAAGGAAAACTGTCCTGATATTAGAAATACTAAGGTAGTGGATATCGTAAGTGAGCTAAATGATTTTGGTTGCAATATAAGTGTTTATGACCCATTAGCAGACCCTGATGAAGTGAGACACGAATATGGGGTTGAGCTTCTTGCCACAGACAAATTGCTACCAAATACTGACAATTATGATGCAATAATACTTGCAGTGGCACACAAAGAATTCAAAGAGATTGAGAAAAAACTGGCAAAAAAATCTTCTAATGTTGTGATTTATGATATAAAAGGGTTTTTTGATAAAGATATTGTGGATGGAAGGTTGTAAAAGTTAGATTTTTAGTGTTTAACGTTAAGAATCTTAAAGAGTAAACCTTATTTAATGTTTTTGAATAGACAATAAGTTACAGCTTAGCTGAAATCTATTCAATTCTTGTATATACTTGGATAGTTGAATTAAAAGCCAATTAAAACGGGTGGCCTCGGCGGTAGCGTGACGACGAACTGTTCAAAGTTCGGCGTTCAATGTTCTATGTTGAGTGGATGTTTTTTGAACTTTGAACTTAGAACTTATAACTTTAGATATGAAGATTGAAAGGTTTGAGAAGCCTCTTGTACTCAATCCTTGGAATATTGAAGGATTAAGGGAGATGGAATCTGAGACAGGTAAAAAAGTATATACTATTTTGCAGCTAAGATTACATGATAGTATTATTTAAGACAAAAAACAGAATAAAGGAGGCTCTTCAAAAAAGTCCAAATAAAATTTGGGATGTCGATTTGCATTATATAACAAGCCGTGGTCATTGGTACTTTGTAGTAGGGGGAGTGTAATCCCTATTTTTCTGGAACAAATAAAAAATGGGGGGCCTTTGACGATTACAGACCCTGGTATGAAAAGATATTTTATGACAATCCCTGAAGCTGTTTTACTCGTTTTTCAGTCTGCAGCTATGGGAAGTGGAGGTGAAGTCTTTGTCCTTGATATGGGTGAGCCAGTAAAAATAGTCTCTTTAGCAAAAGATTTGATAAAACTGCAAGGACTTGAACCAAATATTGACATAAAAATAGAATTTACTGGATTAAGACCTGGCGAAAAACTTTTCGAAGAATTATTGACAGCAGAAGAGGGTACTGAGGCTACAAAGCACCAGAGTATATTTACTGCGAAGATTTCTAATGGATACAGTATTGAAAAGGTTCAATCTATTCTTGAAGATTTAAAAACATATATTTACAAGTCTCCAGAAAATATAAAAAAATATTTACAGAAAGTCGTACCATTTTACAGAGATGATAAAATTTCTTAAAATATTATTCTATATAAAACCATATTTGGGGGCTTTTTATGCATAATTTTGCGAACAATATCTTGGTTACTGGCGGGGCAGGGTACATTGGCAGTCATGTGGTAAAACAGCTTCTGGAAAATACAGATAGCGTTGTAACAATCATTGATAACCTCTCCACGGGGCGTATGACCACCATCGAGACTCTTAAAACCATTGGCGGCAACAGGTTGGCATTTCTTCATACCGACCTGAAGAATTTTTCAGAAGTGGAAGGTATAATTAAGTCAAACTCTATTGATGCGGTAATCCATTTTGCGGCAAGCATTGTCGTCCCTGAGAGTGTGGCAAACCCCTTAAAATATTATATGAACAATACCGTAAATACTACAAATCTGATAAATAGTTGTGTAAAATGCGGCGTAAACAGGTTTATATTTTCTTCTACTGCTGCAGTTTACGGTGAGCCGGCAAAAGTCCCTGTACTGGAAGACACCGCAAGATTGCCTATTAATCCCTATGGGATGAGCAAGCTAATGAGTGAAAATGTCCTCATAGACAGCGGCAAAGCATATAAAGATTTTAAATACGTAATCTTGAGATATTTTAATGTGGCAGGGGCTGATGGTAAAACAAGGATAGGTCAGTCATTCCCTGAGGCAACCCACCTGATAAAGGTTGCCGCAGAGACTGCAGTAGGCAAGCGAAACAAAATGTATATTTTTGGGGATGATTATCCTACCGCTGATGGCACATGTATCAGAGACTATATCCATGTAGATGACCTTGCCGATGCCCATTTAAAAGCGCTTATTTACCTTGAAAATAATGAAAGTGAAGTTTTTAACTGTGGTTATGGCCACGGTTATTCTGTAAAAGAAGTTATCGAAGTAATGAAAAAGGTTTCTGGTGTAAATTTTAATGTTGAGATTTCAGGCAGAAGGGCAGGCGACCCTGCAACACTCGTGGCAGGAAATGAAAAAATAAAAAGCATGATGAAATGGCAACCAAAGTATAACGACCTTGAATATATTTGCAAAACTGCCCTTGAATGGGAAAAGAAATTATCTTAAATGCGATAACTATTTATAAATTATTAATTATTTGTAGAAGGTTAAAAAATGAAAGGGATTATACTTTGTGGAGGGTCAGGAACAAGACTATGCCCGATAAAGCAGGACACTTTATCCAAAGCAATTTGTAAAGCTTTTTGATGATAAATCGCTCTTTCAGCTTACTGTTGAAAGGAATGCAGATTTATGCAAATCATTTTTAATTGTTTCCAACGCTGAACAATATTTTCTTACAATTGACCAACTTGAAGAGCTAAATATTCGTTCATTTAATGTAAATAATTCAAGATTTCTCCTGGAGCCGGTCGGGAGAAATACAGCACCAGCCATTGCCCTTGCATGTCTATCTCTTAGCCCGGATGAAATTGTCCTCGTCGCCCATCTGATCATTTAATCAAAAATATTCAGGAATATAAAAAAACCATCGCAAACGCCGAAGCCCTTGCAAAAGAAGGCTATCTTGTAACATTTGGCATCACCCCTTCATATCCTGAAACAGGCTATGGTTACATCCAGGCAAGGAGCAAAGATGCAAAAGCCGGTTTTTTCGATGTGGAAATGTTTCATGAAAAACCTGATTTAGAAACAGCAACAAAATATTTGGAAGAAAACTCAAAATTTAACACTCAAAATTCAAAATTGTTCTTTTGGAATTCAGGGATGTTTATGTTTAAAGCCGGTGTATTTTTAGAAGAATTAAAGGCTCATGCACCTGAAATTTATGAGGCTTGTGTAGTTGCTTTTAACGAGAAAAAAGTTGATAATTCCACAATAAGGATTCAACACCAGCATATGGAAACAATCCCTTCAGAATCAATAGATTACGCTGTCATGGAAAAATCAAAAAATGTGAAAGTGGTAAAATGTGATTTTTCCTGGAATGATCTTGGCAGCTTTGCATCCCTTTATAATGAATTTCAGCAGGATGAACATGGTAATGCCTTAATGGCCAACACAACACCGGTGCTCATTGATTCAAAGAATAATCTTATTATTTCTGAAGATAGATTTGTGGGAACAATCGGCGTAAATGACCTTATTATTGTTGATACAAACGATGCTCTGCTTGTTGCAAAAAAAGAAGATGCCCAGAAGGTAAAAGAGCTAGTCAGCAAATTAAATTCTACCAACTCGAATCTGCTTGCCTTTCACAACACTGTTCATAGGCCATGGGGCACATACACAGTCCTTGAAGACGGCAAAGGCTATAAAATTAAAAAGATTATGGTAAAGCCTGGCAAGAGATTGTCACTGCAAAAGCATATGCACAGGAATGAACACTGGATTGTGGTCAGCGGTACTGCAACCGTTACGGTGGGCAATGAAACAAGATATGTAAGACCAAATGAGTCAACATATATAAAAATGGGAGAAGTTCACAGACTTGCCAATGATGGCAAAATCCCCGTAATTTTGATTGAAGCCCAGGTCGGCGAATACACCGGCGAAGATGACATTGTAAGGATTGATGATGATTTTAAAAGGGAGTGATGCTTTAGCCGAATTTCGTCAACCGTAAACCAAGGTAGTGTTCATAATTCTCCACTTGAACCTTTAGCTATATACAAAAACCTTATAAATTCTCTTACAGAGTCTCTCTCAAATCCTTCTGCAATGTTTGAAGGTATAGATATAGCTGCTCTTTGAATTTATCTTTAAAAGCAAAATCTTTTACAAATTTTTCATAGTTAGTCACTTTATAAATTTCTTTGACAAGCTCAAATGAAAGCTTCCAAGCATCAATTTCTTCAAACCTAATAAATTTTCCCATAAATAATTCCTGTTCTAACGTTTACACGTTCCCACGTTTCAACATTTTCATCAACTTAAACCTTACAATACTTCTGTAAAGCCAGACATAAAATACACAGAAAACCAGAGTAAATATTATCAAAGCTGGGGTGTTTTTCCAAAAAATAGCCCCAGGAATTACTCCCAATGAGCAAATTAACCACAAAAATGGAGATGTGGCAGAATTTCGCATAAGCTTTTCATTTCGCACTATATTGAATAGTTGGGGAACAACTCGTTTATAAATTAACATATGTAGGTGAAACGAGTCTGGTTTAAAAGGCGACATCTTTTTTATATATTTTTTCCTGTAAAATGAAAATATTGTCTCAAAAATTGGGTAAATTGAAACAACCAATGGAAACCATGCAGAGACTTCTTTGTGTCGCTGTACCAATAAAACAGACAATACCCCAATAATAAAACCTATAAAATAAGCCCCCCCATCTCCCAAAAAAATCTTCCCAAAAGGGAAATTCCAAACAAAAAAGCCAAGAATAGCGCCTATCACTACTACCGCAACCGTAAATATAAATCCATCGCCCACTTGATAAGCAACATATCCAAGTGCTGACAAAATCATAACGCTTACAATAGCAGACAAGCCATTGTAGCCGTCGATTATGTTAACTGCATTAGATAGACCAGCTATTGCAAAAATTGTAAAAGCCACCGCAAATATTTTTAAACTAAAAAGATAATCTGCAAGTGGAATATCAATTCGGTTTAGGCAAATCCCCATAAAATAATATGCAAGATACGCTGAAAGTGCCGCGCTAATTAGTCGAACATTTGGTGAGACTCTTTTCGCAATATCCTCAATTAATCCTATAAAAAAAACTGGAACAGTAGAAATAATTAAATTTAAATAAGCTACATTTTTCTTGTAAAAATATAAATATAGCAACACTAATAAAAACCCAACATATATACCAATCCCTCCGACCCTCGGCGTAGGCGCGGTGTGGTACTTTTGCGGCCCGCTGAAGTCATCAGCGATAAATCGACCAAGTTTGTCAAAACTAAACACAACCCCAGCAATCAACAAAAAAGAAATCAAAAAGCTAAATATGAATACACTTATAAGCATACATCAAATCCTCCTTTGCTTAAAGACAATAGTAGGATAGTACAATACGAAGATTTTGTAAAATACAAAATCAGTTTTGTTCACATCCTTAGCCACATACTTTACAACACTTTCTACCACTAAAAACCTATCTCCAAAAGATTTTAGCTGCCCCAAGCAAAACCAAAATAAATGCATAAATTGACAGGTCTCTGTCGTATATCAATATAAACAGGCCAAGCCCCATGAGTGCGAGCGCTTTTACATTCTTGTCGTTATAAGATTTTAACTCTTTTTTTAGAAATTCAAGCTGGTGATTGCTGATATTAATCTGGAGCTCCCCTGTATTTGCCTTGTGCAAAAATTCTTTTAAATTTTTAATATCGATCGGAATTGTTTTTATTTCATTGGCAATAAAGTCAATTATCGCATTACTCCCACCAAGGGCTCTTGGAAGATTTTTTTGTAGGATTGGCAATATGTCTTTTATACCGTTAAAATTTTCTATATACGACGTGCCAAGTCCTTCGATGATAGCGCTTACTCTCAAAACATACACTGCATCACTTGGAAGCTTAAAAGGCAAATCCCTTGCACTTTCAAGCACTTTGAAAGCAAGCCTTTGCATCGATTCACTTGTCAGGTTTTCATTCGAAAATATTTCAAACATCTTTTCGCTAAACTCTATCATCAGTTCATCTGGCGCGTCATAGCCAATAATCCCAAGTTTTTTGTTAGCTGCGATAAAACTTTTAAAATCCCTCTCATTTGCTGCCTTGACGACCTCTATCATGGCTATCCTCATATCGTTAGAAATGGACTTTACCATCCCAAAATCGAGCAGTATCAGCTCGCCCTGGGGATTGATAAATAGATTACCAGGATGTGGATCTGCGTGAAAAAAGCCATTTATCAGGAGCTGCTCTGTATAAAAGTCCACAAGGCGTGAAATAATCTTCCTAAAATCTATATTATACTTTAGTAGCTGTTCTTTGTCGTCAAATCTAAACCCCTCTTCATAGCTCATGACGATACAATCTTCGCTACACAATTCCTCTATCGGAGTGGGAAACTTTATGCCGGAAGTTTTGTACATTTTTGAAAACTTTTTTAGGTTGTGTAGCTCTTGCAAAAGATTTGTCTCCTGCCTGATCATCATTGAAAATTCGTTTAGTACGGCGTCAATAGAATTTTTGGTATATTGGGAAAAAAGGGGGCTAAAGAGCCTGTTAAACACGTTTAATATCCTGATATCAGCGTTTACTTGCTCAAGGATACCCCTTCTTCTGAGTTTGACTGCCACTTTTAGGTTATTTGGCAGGTATCCGATGTGCACCTGGCCTATGGATGCGCTTGCAATGGGGGTAAATTCAAAGTGTACAAGCGGATTTGTCTTAAATGCAGATTTGAAGACCAGTTCAAGCTCATCTTTGGACATCGGGGGTAGCTGGTCGTGAAGTCCCTTTAGCTCATTAATGTAGCTTTCATCAAAAAGATCTGCTCTCGTAGCAAGTACCTGGGCAAGCTTAATGAAGCTTGCACCGAGATCTATTATTACTTTCTTAAAATTTTGTGGTGGTAGCGGCCTTAGAAAAAGAAAACTACCCTTCTTCCTTATATTCAAAAAAAGCGTCAGTAAAAATCTAAATACCCAATATAGCCTAAAAATTGAGTAATATTTTAAGGGGCTGATTAGTCTTTTAATTGTAGATCCTCTTTTAGCTTGGCCAAATCATCTTTTGTGGCAACGCCAAGCTCATTGAGCACTTCTTTAAGAAGATCTTTTACCTTTTGTTTTAGCTTTTCATCCTCCTCTTTCCCCTTTTGCTCTAGGGAAGCCAAAAAGCTTTTTGCATCTTCTGCCTTGATCTTCCCCTTCTCTTCCAAAGTCTTTAGCTCTTGCTCAACCCTCTCTTTAAGTAAAGCGACGCCGCCAAGTCCCATAAAAAAGATCTCTTTTAGCATATTTCACCCCTTTGGTTAATTGCTATAAAAAAGATACTCCCTTTAAAGATGGTGTCAAGCTTAAGTTTGGTCACTCTGAGCGATACCCGTTTGGATTCATCGACTGCCAACGCCAGGCATCTTCGCACATCTTTTTGATGTCGTATTCGGCCTTCCAACCAAGTACCTAGTACGCATTGCTTGGATCGGCGAAGCATTGCGCCACATCTCCAGGTCTGCGTCCCACGATCTCGTAAGGTATTTTGCACCCCGAGGCATCTTCAAACGCACTTACCACTTCCAAGACCGAATACCCACGCCCAGTGCCCAAGTTTACCGTGAGTAGACAAGGAGATTCTGCTATTTTACGAAGTGCTGCAAGGTGCCCCCTTGCAAGATCGACCACATGGATGTAGTCGCGCACTCCGGTGCCATCGGGTGTCGGGTAGTCCCCGCCAAAGACAAAGAGCTTCTCACGCAGGCCTACTGCCACTTGAGATATAAACGGCATCAGATTATTTGGGATACCCTCAGGGTCTTCGCCGATGAGCCCCGATTCGTGGGCGCCTACTGGATTAAAATATCTTAGCAG
>NZ_JAJAFU010000019.1 GCF_020480685.1 Deferrivibrio essentukiensis | reverse complement strand
TTTAAGTAAAAATGGCTGGGATTATGGCAAACCTAAGGCTGTTGTGGTGAAAAATGTAAACAGCGCTATTACTACTTATACAAAAATATCGTTTTTAAGAAAAAGAGGTGTGATTTTTCCTTTTAATATCAAACGGGGTGAGGTTAAAATAAACAAAATCGGTCAGGATTATTGGGCAACTTTTAAAAATTTTGACGTGCTTAGAAAGTATAATCCAAGTGACAATTATGCGCTATCTGTCTTACTGCTTTCTAAAATGGTAAAGTGATGACATCTTGAAAGTCATTTTAATCAAGATTCTATCTAAAGAAGTTATCTATTTAACTTAAAAAGTCTTTGATATTTCATCCTCAAAATAAAAGATACCAAAACTGCAAGTGCAAATATAATTGTATATATAGGATATTTTATGGCCAAAACAATAGGGGTCAATATCAAGATAGATATAAATTTTAATGTACTGTTACTTCTTATTATATTGGCATATTTTGGAGAATATTTGTAATAAATTTTCACAAGTTTTTTACCTATTTCATATTTGAGCAAGAAATTATCTCTAAATTGTCTTAAGACTACAACTTCAGGGGCTAAGTAACTACCATAAGTAGCTGTTGCGATAAAGCATCCGCCACCTCCTCCACCTGAGTCATTATTTGAAGGTATATTTTGTGGAGTGTTGACTCTCAATAATGAATACAAATTGAGTTTTTTTATCTCACCTGCTTTTATGTCATATAATGCATCGCCTGACTTTGACAAATCTTCGGGGTCAAAAAATCCGTTATCAAGATAAGATAGTGCGGCAGCAGCTGTTACAAAGGGGGTAGCCATCGATGTCCCTGATTCAAATAAAAATGCATCCGGTGTATCGCTTAGACTTACTCTTATGGCATCCACAAAAGCTTTATCCCCAGTATTTCCTTCAAAGCAAAATTTAAATGATATATTATCTGAATTTAATAGTTGAGAAGGTAGTGTGGATTCAAAGTAAAAATAATCTGAATTATTAAAGCCGGATTGATTAGTCATAATGTTCCAATCGACGCCATCATCTGACCAATAAATATTTAGTTTGCTCCCGCTTGAAGGTAGATTTATTCTCGTAACAAATTTATTATACCTGTAAATTTTATCAGGGGTAGTCTTAAATGGAGTAGTGATAAAAGTATTTTTTGTAGAAGAAGTTGCGCAACTACTTGTGTTATCAAGTGTGATTGAAAAGCTTCCACTGTCAAAGCTCCATGAACTTGAAAATTGAATTTTGCTTAAATCTTCTAAACCGTTAAACTCATTTCTATAAAAATCCAGATAGTTATCTAAAAGGTTTAAACTTTCAGGTTTTGCCAGATAATCGTTGTATGTGGAGATAATATATTCTCCCGGCGCGTAGATATCTACCCAATCACCAAAGTTGCTGAAATCTGAAAGTTGTCCGTCCATGCTTACCGCACCGACTGATACTACATTGTTTAATGCGGCCGGGTAATTTTTTTCATTTACTCCATCATTGCCAGCAGCTGCGAATACAAATACACCCTTATTTATTAATTCTTGTATGGCTACATACTCCTCACTATCGTAATATGTGCCTCCAAAGCTCATATTGACAAATTTGATATTGTAGCCTTTATTCACGAGCTCTAAAATTTTTGATATTGCTCTTAATTCAGGGATATAATCGACAGTTTCTTCATTGCTGCAGGTAACTTTTAGATTTAATATTTTTACTCTGTTATCTGTGATGCCTGCAATTCCAAAATTATTATCGGTAAGAGCAGAAATAATCCCCGCTACATGTGTGCCATGGTCCACATAGTCATATGTATCAGTGATATTATCAGAAGGGCAAAAGTTAAACCCATAATTGCCGAAATCTCCTCCTGTCAAAATATTCCCTTTCAAATCCGGATGATTCCATGCAACACCTGTATCAAGTATTGCCACAATAACATCTTCAGGAGATATTGAATTATAAATATCTATTGCTTCCGGCCAATCTATATCAAAATCTGTTACGTAGCCATACTGCCCCGTGTTATTGAGCCCCCACTGCTCATCAAAAAAAGTGTCATTTGGAATATAAAAAATACTTCGCTTAAACGGGGTAATTTTTTTAACTGAAGAATTATTATCAAGGTAATTGTCTTTGCTGTATAGATATGTTTTTTTACCTATTGTGAATGTGCTCAAGTTATTGTTGGATGCAAATATTTTTGTTTGATTATCTAATATATAAAGATTGTCGGCAAAAGCTATACTGCTAAAAAATAATATTGCCAAGAATATATGTATAATTTTTAACATATCAAATTCTATCAAATTTATAAAAATTGTAAACTTGAACTTGAAATTTATTTTTTTTTGTGGGTAAATGCTAAAATTGAATGAAATGCTAAGGAGTCATCTTGTTTAACTACAACTTATTCATTTTTATTTTCGCCATCTGTTATAGTGTATTTTTTACAATACTGACTATTTTTTTAAGAAATACAAAATATAAAAAGATACTGAGATATGCCTCAATTGTGTATAAAGGTTATGACTACTACACAGTGAAAGGGATATTGAAGGGGGCAGCTTGGGCGTTTGTAGATGGCATTATTACAGGGGTAGTAATAGCATTTATTTTGCGATTTTTACATTCGTAATAATTTTGGGTTTCCCTTTATTTTTGAATGCTGAAGTAATAAAAAAATTTAATAGCGCTGATGCGGTAGCGCTTACTTTTGATGCGTGTGAAACAAAAACCCCTGCTTATTTTGATGAAGAAATATTAAATTTTATAATAAAAAATAAGATACCTGTTACAATCTTTGTAAACAAAAAATTTGCCGAAAGAAATATAGACAGGCTGAAAGAGATTAGTAAATATGACTTTATAGAAATAGAAAACCATTCCGCAAATCATTATCAATATATGCAAAAACTTGATAATCAAACTATTGTAAATGAAGTAAAGGATAATGAAAAATATCTTATAGAAATTTTGGGAGTAAAAACAAAGTTTTTTAGATTTCCGGGTTTTAATTATGACAATAGAAGCCTAACGGTTGTAGAAAGTATTGGCTATAAAGTTGTTCATGCAAATTTAATTAGTGGCGACCCTGACAAAAATGTTTCGGCTGAAAAGATGTATAAGTATATATCAAAGAAAGTAAGACCCGGCGATATTATTATATTTCACATTAACGGCAGAGGGTACAATACGCATGAAGCCTTGCCTAAAATATATGAGTCATTAAAAAATAAGGGTTTAAGGCCTGCACTCTTAAGTGAGTTAATAAATTAAATTTTTAAGAGTTCTTTTGCATTCTTATAAAATATCTTTTCCTTATCTTCTTCTTTTAGAAAATTAAAAGATGATAGTATGTTGACATACTCTTTCTGGCTACACCAGGGTGAGTCTGTGGCAAAGAGGAAACGCTCAATAGGGTGTTTTTTGAAAAATTTTTCCATTAAGTTTAGCGGCATTTTATCAAGACAATATGCAGTGTCAAAATATATATCTTCTCCAAACAGGTATTCTTCAACTTCATCATACATTTCATAACTTCCCATGTGTGCTGCAATAATTTTTAATTTTGGAAAATTATCCATGACCTTTTTTATCCTTTCAGGTGTTGCGCGGTAGGGTGGCGGGTAGCCGATATCAACACCTGCATGAAAGAGTATAAAAATGTCAAGCTCACTACATATTTCATAAATCTTATAGACATTTTTATCATCTATATAAAAATTTTGATAGTCAGGGTGAAGTTTTAGCCCTTTTACCCCTTCAGATTTATATTTCTTTAAGTATTCTTCGATATTTTCAGACTCTGGGTGAATACTTCCAAGCGGCAGTATTTTGTCCGACCTGATTTTTTTACAAAAATTAAAAATGTTGTCAGATTGTTTTGGGTTTGTAGCAATGTTGCAAATTACTGAGACATCCACACCTGATTTTTCCATTGATTCCAAAAGACCATTTAATGTCCCGTCGGTGAAAGGAGATATCTTCCCTTTTTCAGACAGGAAGTTAAGAGCATTTTCAGCCAAATGATCAGGGAAAATATGAGTGTGGAAGTCTATAATCATACTTAGTTTATCCCCATAGCTTTATATAAAAAGACCTGCTGTTTGAGATATTCTTTATTCAAGTTTATTATCTCAATATTTAAGTTCTCAATATTTCTTTCGGCATCAATTACATTTATGTAATCAATAAGGCCGTTTTCATATTGACTTTTTGCAATATTTAAAATTTCGTAGTAATCCTGAAGCAATCTTTTTTGTATCTGAATTTTTTTGCTTATATTTTCAAGCTGTATAAATGCTTCATGGATTTCCTTAAATGCATTTTTTACTGTATAAATGTAGTTTATTAATGCCTGTTTTTGCCTGGAGTTTGCTACCTTGACATTTGCCTTTATTCTGCCAAAGTCAAATATTGGAGCTGTTAGACTGCCTCCAATATTCCAGAATTTTGCCGAGGACTGCATGAGATTTGAAAGCTCGTAACTTTCAAGACCTAAAGAGCCGGTGAGAGAAATTGAGGGGAAATATGCTGCTTTTGCCACACCTATTTCAAAGTTTGTTGACTTCAAATTTTCCTCAGCGCTGATAATATCAGGTCTGTTTTGAATGATTTCCGATGGCAACATTGGTGGAAGTTGTATCGGGGAAGGTAAATTTGAACAGCTTATTTCCTTTGAATTGAATATTTCATCAGGCTGTTTGCCTGTAATAAATGAGATGGTGTTTTCAAGCACTTTTTTGCTTCCGAGAATATTTTCAAGTGTGAGGTAGGAGCTATTTAATTTTGCTTCTTCCTGCTTGAGAATGAGGTTGCTTACAATTCCATTTCTAAACTGTTTTTGTCTGTATTCATAACTTTTTTTGTAATTATCAACTATACTGTTAAGTTTGTTTATCTGCAGGTTTAATGCACATATTTCAAGATACGTGGAGATGGTATCGGAAATAAGTTTAAGTTTTACTGTATCAGCATAACTTTTTTGAGCAAGAAGCAGTGATAACTGAGATTTGCTTTTATTTTTTAGCTTTCCAAATATGTCTACTTCAAAGACAGCAGATGCTGAAAGTTTGTAATCGTTTGTGTTTAATCCTTTTCCGGTCACGGATGCCTCATCACTTGTCTGAAATCTGCTTACGGAGCCACTGCCATTTATTGACGGGTAGAGATTTGCTTTTGATAGATTAAAGGCTGCTTCAAGCTCATTTATCTTTTCATAGGCAATTAAAAGATTATCATTATTTTTCAGCGATTCTTCTACAAGTTTTTCAAGATTTTTATCTTTAAAATCTTCCCACCATTTTTTATTAATCATTGTATTCGTTTTGTTGTCTGCTTCAGGCAGATTTATTACGGGCCTTGAATATTTCGGCGCAAAAGAACAGGATATTATTGTAAGTGATAATATTATAATTGAGATTCTTTTCATCATATTACTTCCTTTTAAATATCATTTTTGTTTTTATTACAAGGTAGTAAAGCAGAGGAATGAAAAATGTGCCAATGAATGTTGCTGCTACCATCCCCCACACTACTGTATGACCGATAATGTGTCTGCTGTTGGCACCGGCGCCACTGCTTAAAATGAGCGGTACAGTCCCTGCAATAAATGCAAATGATGTCATCACAATAGGTCTGAATCTGATTTTTGATGCTTCAATAACTGCATCTAAAATATTCATTCCCATCTTTTTGTATCTTTCTTCGGCAAACTCTACAATTAGAATTGCATTTTTAGCTGCAAGCCCGATAAGTGTAATAATACCTACCTGCAGATAGATATCATTTTCCAATCTAAACAAAAATACACCAAGCAGTGCTCCAAAAATAGCAAATGGGATAGATAGTATAATGGAAAGAGGTGCCATCCAACTTTCATAAAGTGCTACCAATATTAAAAGTACAAATATGACAGAAAATATATAAGCAGTGCTGCCTGACTGTTTTACCCTTACCTCTTGAAAAGAAGTCCCTGCCCAGGCAGTAGTGTAGCCTTCAGGCAACACCTCATTTGCAACTTCTTGGATAGCTCTCATAGCATCTCCGGAAGAAAACCCTGGCTTTGGGTCACCTAAAATTTTTGCAGCGGGAAACATATTAAATCTTTCCACTACTGATGCAGAGACTATTCTTTTTAACGATATGAGTGAGCTTAGAGGGACAAGTTTACCTGTGTTTGATCTTACAAAAATATTTCTGTAATCGTCAATATTATCTCTAAACTCTTCGCTTGCTTGAATATTAACGTGGTATGTCTTTCCAAAAAGGTTGTAGTCATTTACATACCCTTTTGCAAAAGTCAGCTGTATTGTAGAGTAAATGTCAGAAATAGAAACACCGAGTGCTTTTGCCTTTTCTCTGTCTACTTCTATCTTGTATTGAGGTACATTAGTATTTAGCGTAGAACGTACCCCCATTAACTCTTTTCGCTGATTGGCTTTTGCAACAATTTCCTGAACATATTTATTTAATACTTGTATGTCAGCACCTGTTCTATCCTGGACATAAAGCTCAAACCCACCTGTCATACTCATCCCTATTATCGGGGGAGGGTTTACTGTAAAGATTAAAGCTTCTTTACTTGCAGAAAACTGCCTCATAAAATTTGCTGCAAGTGCCATTGACGATTCATCTTTATTTTTCCTTTCGCTCCAATCTGTCAATTGGGAAAAAGTAATGGCTGCATCTGTCTTGTATGAGAAGGAGGATAAATCAAGACCTACAATAGATACTTCTTCTTTTACATATTTGTTTGCCAAAAGCTGTTTTTCTACCTCATTGTTAATTACATCACTTGTCCTTTTTAGAGAGGAGCCCGGCATAAGATAAGTTAATGTAAATATTGAGCCTTTGTCTTCTATAGGGACAAGACCTGTTGGCAGGAGTTTGTATATTTTATATGAGGCAAAAATAACAATTCCAAAAACAAGTACGTTTATTATTGCCATCTTTATGATGAGTTTTACACCTTTAGTAAATCCATTTGTAGCTTTTTGGAAAAATGCTTGAAACAGCCTGATAGGTAAAATCGGTTTTTTTTCTGTTTCCCTCAAAAACATTGCACAAAGTGCAGGGGTAAGTGTCAAGGCGACAATACCGCTTAATATCATTGATATTGATATAGTGATGGCAAACTGTTTAAACATCTCACCGCTAAACCCTTGTATGAAGGAAGCAGGGATAAAAACAGCAGATAATACGAGCACAATTGCAATTATTGGTGTAGTGATTTCTTCCATTGCCTTAATTGTAGCCTCTTTTCTGCCCAATTTTTCTTCACGCATAACTCGCTCTACGTTTTCGACAACAACAATTGCATCATCCACTACAAGTCCAATAGCAAGAATAAGTCCGAAAAGGGTGAGTAGGTTAATAGAAAAACCGAGAGCGTAAAGTCCTGCAAATGTACCGATAATTGAAACAGGTATCGCAAGGAGAGGGATAAATGTAGCTCTGAAACTACCAAGGAAAATGTAAATTACAAATACTACCAATACTACAGCTATCAAAAGTGTCAAAATTACTTCATGTATGGATTCATTTATAAAAACCGTAGGATCGTAAGGCACATGAAATTTTATATCTGCTGGGAATGATTTTGACAGCTCATTAATTTTTTCATCTACCGCTTTTGCAACCTCAAGAGCATTTGCTCCCGGGGCAAGAAATATACCCATTGGAATAGCCGGTTGATTGTTGTAATAAGCATTTACATAATAGTTTTCAGATTCAAGCTTTATATCTGCCAAATCTTTTAACCTGATAGATGAGCCGTCAGGGTTTGAGCGGATGATGATATTTTCAAAATCTTTTATTGTTTTAAGTCTGCCTTCCCCTTTTACTGTGTAGCTAAATGATGATTCTTTGGATAAAGGCTCTTGAGATATACCTCCTCCTGGATTTTCTTCATTTTGGGATGAAATTGCTTGATATACTTCTAATGGTGTCAGGTTATAAGATGCAAGTTTATCAGGTTTTATCCAAACCCTTACGGCATATTTTTTTTCACCAAATATTACCGCATCGCCGACACCTTTAATCCTTTTGATATCATCAAGAACGTTTATCTGGATATAATTGCTGATTTCCGTATCTGACCTTTTTCCCCCTTCTGACACAAAAGCATATGCTTTCAAAAGGTCAGGCGTCCTTTCTCTTACCTCTATCCCCTGTCTTCTGACCGCTTCAGGCAAAAGGTTTAGCGCCGTTTGAATCCTGTTATTTATGTCAACTTTTGCAATTTCAGGGTCTGTTCCTATTTCAAAGTATGCACTTATCGATAAAATCCCTGAGGATGCAGTACTTGTCATATAAATTAAATCATTAACACCGTTTATAGCCTCTTCAAGGGGGGCAGCAACTGTTTTTGAAATAGTATCGGCATCTGCTCCCGGGTAAATTGCTGAAATATTTATCAGTGGCGGGGTTAGGGTGGGATATTCTTTAACCGGTAGATTTTTCAAAGCTATAAGCCCTAACAAAATTATTGTTATTGCAATAACAGTTGAAAACCTTGGCCTTTCTATAAAAAATTTAGAAAACATAGTTAGTTAACCTCTTTAATTACTTTGTCAATTACGACTTTTGTTCCGGGTTTTACCTTGAAAAAGTTATTTGTAATTACCTTGTCATTCGGTTTGAAAGGACCTTGCACGAAATAAAAATCATCTTTACTTTCTATAATTTGAAGCGGCCTTACCCCTACGACATCATTTTCAACCACAAAGCAGATTGTCCCCATAGGATTTTGCAAAACTGCTTTTTGAGGGATTTTGACAAGATTTTTGGAAGTGACACTTTTAAAGTTTACCCTTACAAATATACCCGGAGTTAATAATTTGTCTTTGTTGTCAATCAAACCTCTGAATTTTACCGTAGATGTAGCTTCATCGACTTTTGAATCCACAAAGGTAATTTTACCGTTTAAGTTTTCAAACCCGGATAATGTTAGATTAACATTAGAAAAATCCCCAAGGTCATTTTTAAGGTTGGAAAAATCTTTGTCGGGTAATGAAAATTCCACATATACCTTTGTGCTGTCCGTAATGGTTACTACAGGTGTCCCCGGTGTGACAAAGTCGCCTATATTTACCATTTTCAGCCCCAAATATCCTTTTTCGGTAGCCAATATGTTGGTATAATCAAGGTTAATTTGAGCTTTTTTAAGCTGGCTGTTTATTAGTGCTATATTTGATTTTGCCTGCTCAAGAGCAAATTTGGCATTGTCAAAATCTTGTTTACTTACAACGTTTTCTTTGAAAGATTGACTTACCCTTTCAAAATCTGCTTTTGCTTTTTCAAGCTGAACTTTTGCAACATCAAGTTGTGATTTGATAATTTCCACATCACTTTTGTAAATTTCATCGTCGATTTTAAAAAGGGGTGCACCCTTTTCAACAAATTCACCCTCTTTGAAGGATTGATTTAAAATAGTGCCTGATACTTTTGCAACGACTGTTGCCACATTATATGCTTTGACTTTTGCGGGGTAAGTAGCCTCAAAAACATATGGCTTAAACCCGCTGATTTCAAAGACATCCACGTGTGGTGCTGGCATCTCTTGTGCGTTTGCAGCCACTAAAAAAAGTAGTAAAAAGCTTGTGATGAATAATTTTTTTAACATATATCCTCCATTTTTATAAAATTCCATTTAGGAAAAAATCTATTTTTCTGTCAAAAATTTTTCTTAATAGGTCAAAGTCTGAAACTTCGTTTTTAATTATTTCATTTTCAAGAAAATAGCCGAAAATTATATACCAAAACATTTTTGTGATTAATTTCATATCTTTGTCTGAATATTTTGTCAGTTTGGACATTAAAAATTTGGTCAAAATTCTGACCATTTCATCCACCATGGCATTATGGCTTTCTCTTACTCTCTCCGGATATCTGTCTACTTCCGAGAAGAAAATTTTTATTGCACCTTTTTTCATAATGAGTTTTTTGATATTTTCAGTTGCTATCTCAAGAAGGGTATCTTTTAAACTGAGATTCTCGAGTTTTGGAATCAAGTTTTTTAAATCCGGCAAAAAGGATTTACTCTGTATGACCTCTTCAAAAATGCTCTCCTTTGAAACAAAATGCCTGAAAAGTGTGACTTCAGAGACACCTGCGTGAAGGGCAATCTCTTTTGTTGTTGTGCCGAGGTAGCCTTTTTGTGAAAAAAGACCAAATGCCGCATCGATTATTTTTTCCTTTGTACTCAAATATACCTCCATAGTGTAAGTAAGCACTTACATACAAAAAACGTGCACAAAAAGTCAAGCTGAAAATCGTATGTATCAAACTTCAAGTATACATTTGACTTATAATAAAAAAATATATATTTTAGGCTCATTAATCAAAAGGGGTGTATTATGTCTGTAAATAAAGAGTTGCTTGATATTTTGGCTTGCCCAAAGTGTAAAGGGGATGTCAGGCTTTCAAAAGACGAGAAATATATTGTCTGTGATTCATGCAAGTTGCTTTATGAGATAAAGGAAGATATCCCGGTTATGCTTATCGACGAAGCAAAAGAGGTAGAAAACAGCCTTGAGTATTAGCATGGACAATTATATTAAAATCATTGAAAGTTTTAAAAATCTCAAAATACTTGTAATTGGCGATTTGATGCTGGATGTTTTTCTCTATGGTGATGTTGAGAGAATATCTCCGGAAGCTCCTGTGCCTGTAGTTAAGGTCTCAAATATGCTTCATGTCCCCGGTGGAGCTGCCAATGTATCTTCAAACTTAAAGTCTCTCGGTGTAGATGTTACATTGTGCGGTGTTGTGGGGGATGATGAAACCGGTAAAAAATTTAGAAATATTATATCTTCTCAAAAGATAAATGCTTTTTTTCTTAATGACGGCAGGCGTACAAGTATTAAGACGAGAGTCATTGCGTCAAATCAGCAGGTTGTCAGATATGATGTAGAAGATAATAAAAAGCTTTCGGGTAAACATATAAAAGAGATTGAAAGTTTTTTAAAAAACAGAATCAAAGAATTTAAAGCAATTATTATCTCTGATTACGGAAAAGGGGTGGTTACCAAGAAATTGATTGAGATGGTGAGTAAACTTGCAAATGAGAATAAAATTCCGTTGACCGTTGACCCGAAGATTGAAAATTTCAAATTTTATAAAGGGGTGACATGTATCACTCCTAATACTAAAGAGGCTTCGGAAGGCTCAGGGGTAAATATAAAAGATAACGTTACTTTGCTTAAGGCTGCAAAGAAAATTATGAATAGGCTTAACCCCGAAACCCTTTTAATTACGAGAGGGAGCAAAGGGATGGCTTTTTTTGATAGTGTTGGCAATGTGGTAAAAGTCCCTGCACTGGCGAAAGAGGTGTTTGATGTTACCGGGGCAGGGGATACGGTTATATCAGTATTTACGGCTGCTATTGCTGCCGGTGCAAACTATATAGATGCTATGAAGCTGTCAAATCTTGCAGGCTCTATTGTTGTAGGCAAAATGGGGACTGCGACCGTAACACCCAATGAGCTGGCCGATAAACTTAATCTTATGGCAGAAATGGAGAGATAGGTGGAAATACTTTTATCCAAACAGATGGAAGCTGCTGATAAACACGCCATAGAGGTGTTAAAGATTCCTTCCATTGTGCTTATGGAAAATGCGGCTATTGCAGTGGCAGAAGAGATTGCCAAAGACCTGGATAGTTCTTTGAAAATATGTGTGGTGTGTGGTTCGGGAAACAATGGCGGGGACGGCTATGCAGTGGCAAGGCAGCTTGTAAACCGAGGATATTTTGTAGATGTTGTTGCATTAAATTCTGATAATTTAAAAGGGGATGCAAAAACAAACTACGAAATACTTTTAAAGTTGCCGGTGAGGATTTATCAAGATGATTTCTTAAGTTTGGAATTTTTAGAATATGATGCAATTATCGATGCTATTTTTGGAACGGGACTTAATAGACGGGTGGAAGGTGAAATTGAAACCCTTATACAAAAAATTAATTCTTCAAATAGACGTATTTATTCCATAGATATTCCGAGTGGACTTAGTGGTAGCTCTTCTGAAATTTTGGGTACAAATATAAATACATTTAAAACAATTACTTTTTGTAGACCCAAGTTGCCACATGTGATGTATCCCGCAAAGTCATATTGTGGAGAAGTAATCGTTAAAAATATATCAATTCCTGACAGCTCTGTTGCTTTCACAAAGCCGGATAATTTTTTACTGAACAAAGAGACAGTCCCAAGAATTTTACCAAGAAAACCTGACTCACATAAAGGGAGTTACGGGCATACCGTTATTATTGCCGGCTCAATCGGTAAAATAGGTGCTGGTATTTTATCTGCGAAGGCCTGTATCAATTCCGGCAGCGGCCTTACTACCGTTGTTACACCAAAAAATTTTATTAATGCGTTTCATGGACATTTACCGGAAGCTATGTGTTTTAATACTGTTTCAGAGGATTTTTTAACATTGAAAGACTTGGATGCCGTAATTGATTTTACGGCTGATAAAAGCTGCCTGGCAATAGGCCCTGGTCTTGGCACAAGAACTGAAACAGCCAAGTTTATAGAAAATATAATTAAGAAGACAAAAAATAAACTTGTCATAGATGCAGACGGTATCAATCTGATTAAGCCTGAATGGTTTGAATATTTGGCATTCAGAACAGTATTAACTCCTCATATCGGTGAGTTTTGCAGACTGATAGGTTTTACAAAGGAAGATTTAATAAAAGACAGATTGAACATTTGTAAAGATTTTGCAATTAGGCATTCCGTTTGTTTGGTGTTAAAAAGTGCTGATACAATAATTACTACCCCTGATGGTAAGTCTTATATATTTAATGAAGGGAGTGCAGCTCTTGCCAAAGGGGGAAGTGGTGATGTGTTGACAGGGTTAATAGCTTCTTTTATTTCCCAAGGTTACAGTGTAGAAGATGCTTGTAAAATAGGTGTTTATATACATGGTAAAACAGGAAAATATATCGAGACCAAATATAACTGTATGTTTCCTAAAGCTTCTGATTTATGCGACAATCTGTGGGTGGCAATGAATGAATTATTGTAAAAAATCTTTAAGCCTTGAAGATACGAAAGAGATTGCAAAATGGGTTTATAACCTTTTGGTTTCAGAAAAAAGGGGTACAATCTTTTTAAATGGGGAGATGGGGGCAGGCAAGACTACTTTTACGAAATATTTGGCTGAATATTTTGGATGTGCTGATGGGTCATCAAGCCCGACATTTACAATACTAAATACTTACGAATCAAAAAAAGGAAAAAGGCTTTTGCACTTTGATTTGTATCGTATTGAAAGCATAGAAGAGTTAGAGCAGACAGGTTTTTTTGAATACATTGAAGATGATGCTATTGCGGTTATAGAGTGGGCTGATAAATTGGATTTGAGAGAGTATTTTGACGATATAGTTGAAATTAAAATAGAAAAAGATAAAAATGCAAGAATTTTTAACGTAATATATTAAATGAGGTAGAGATGGAACCTATTTTTTGCCCGTACTGTGGGAAACAAAGTCTTGAAGAGCTTGAGCCTACTGAACTTATAGTGGATAATGATGTTTGGTATATTATGCACTACGAGTGCAAAGAGTGCTCTGAAATGTTTGACAAAGTACTTTTGAAGGACGTAGATATAGATGAAATTAATGATGATGAAGGGTTTTGGAGTTAATATAAGTGAGAATGGATAACAGTGATGAATTTAAAACTTTGGTTTTAAAGGAAAGTCTTGAAGACATAAATCTATTTGTAGCTGAACTTGAGCATACCATTGAAAAGCTTAGTGAAGATGTGGATGACGAAACATATTTGATGCTTCAATATCGATTACAGGTACTTGAATTTAAAATGGCAGAAATTAATAATTTGCTGTCAAATACGTTAAACTTGGAAAATATAAGTAAAAATACAATTTCATAAAGGAGTAAGTAAATGTGCAATTGTAACAAGGAGATACCTACCAGAATCGATACCAAGGAGTTTGAAAAGGATATTTACTCAAACTGGCTTGAAAAAAAATATTTTCACGCAGACGAGAATTCCAAAAAACCAAAATATTCAATAGTAATACCACCGCCAAATGTTACAGGCTCTCTTCATATGGGGCATGCCTTAAACAATACATTGCAGGATATACTTGCAAGATTTCACAGATTAAAAGGTTTTGAGGTGCTTTGGTTGCCGGGGACTGACCATGCAGGTATTGCTACTCAGAATGTGGTTGAAAAGATGTTGGCAAAAGAGGGCTTAAGCAGACATGACCTTGGAAGAGAAAAGTTTATTGAAAGGGTATGGCAGTGGAGAGAAGAATCAGGCGGCCAGATAATAAATCAGTTAAAAAGGCTTGGGGCAAGTTGTGATTGGGATAGAGAAAGGTTTACCATGGATGAGGGGTTGTCAAAGGCAGTAAGAAAAGTCTTTGTTCAGCTTTATCAGGAAGGACTTATCTACAGGTCTAATTATATAGTAAATTGGTGTCCGAGGTGTCATACTGCGTTAAGTGATTTGGAAGTGGAGCATGAAGAAAAGGATAGTTTTCTTTATCATATACTTTACCCTGTGAAAGGTTCTGAAGAAAAGATATGCATTGCTACCACCAGACCTGAAACTATGCTTGGTGATACTGCAGTTGCTGTTCACCCTGATGATGAAAGGTATAAACATCTTGTGGGCAAGACAGTAATATTGCCGATTTTAAACAGAGAAATTCCAATAATTGCCGATGAGTATGTGCAAATGGATTTTGGGACGGGTGCTCTTAAGGTTACCCCCGCTCACGACCCGAATGACTTTGAGCTGGGTAAGAAACACAACCTTAAAGAGATAAATGTGCTTACCGATTCGGGGAAAATAAATGAAAATGGTGGTAAGTTCAACGGATTCGATAGGTTTGAAGCGAGAAAGAAAATTGTTGAAGAATTGACTAAGCTCGGACTTTTTGAAAAACAAGAGCCTTTAAAGCACAGTGTTGGGAGCTGTTACAGATGTAAATCGGTAGTTGAGCCAAGAATATCTATGCAATGGTTTGTAAAGATAAAACCTTTGGCAGAGAAGGCTATTGAAGCCGTAAAAGAGAAAAGGATTAAAATATTACCTGAAAATTGGGAGAAAACATACTTTGAATGGATGTACAATATCAGAGATTGGTGTATTTCAAGACAGATATGGTGGGGGCATAGGATTCCTGCTTGGTATTGTAATGATTGCGAACATATTACCGTTTCTTTTGAAGATGCGACTAAGTGTGAAAAATGCCACTCAAGGTCGCTAACTCAAGAGACCGATGTCCTCGACACATGGTTTTCATCTGCTCTTTGGCCATTTTCTACTATGGGCTGGCCTGAAAAAACTAAAACTTTGGAAAAATTTTACCCTACATCTTGCCTTGTCACAGGTTTTGATATTCTGTTTTTCTGGGTGGCGAGGATGATAATGATGGGCTTGAAGTTTATGGATGATATTCCATTTGAAGATGTTTATATTCATGCCCTTGTCAGAGACCAATTTGGTCAAAAGATGAGCAAGTCAAAAGGGAATGTTATAGATCCTCTGATTATCATTGATAAATATGGTGCAGATGCCTTTAGGTTTACTTTGGCTGCATTTGCCGCACAGGGGAGAGATATAAAATTATCTGAAGATAGAATAGAAGGTTATTACACATTTATTAATAAAATATGGAATGCATCAAGATTTATTTTGATAAATTCCGAAGAAAAAGAGTACAAAGATATCAGCGATTACAATCTTGAAGATGAAGACAAATGGATATTACAAGAATTGCGCAACACTTCTGAAAATGTTGAAAAATTTATTAAATCTTATGATTTTAACGAAGCTGCCGGAAGCGTTTATCATTTCTTTTGGAATAAATTTTGTGACTGGTATATCGAGTTTATAAAAGACAGAATCTTTAACGATAACAACAAAGAGGCTGCTGTGGCGGTTGCCAGGTATGTTTTGGAAAAATCTTTAATAATTCTTCATCCATTTATGCCGTTTATCACGGAATATATCTACAATTTCGTGGGTAAAAAAGAGAGTATTATGTTAGAGGTTTATCCTGAAGTTAACTTCGTTTTTGAAAATGAATATTATAATATTGAAAAGGTTATTGAGCTGATTTCAAAAGTCAGAAATATTAGGGGGGAATACAATGTCCCACCTTCTAAAGAGCTTGATTTATCTGTTAAAGTTGTTGAGAGCAATCTAAAAAAACTTTTTGATGATAATAAAAACTTGATAAAGAGGATAGCCAGGGTAACTGATATTCAATTTATTGAAAATGATATGGATAATGCTGCAATGAATGTTGCAAAAGATTACACTGTATTTATACCTCTTGGCGGCCTTGTGGATATTTCTGCCGAGATTAAAAGGCTGGAAAAAGAAAAGGCTGCTTTGGAAAAAGATTATAAAATTTATGGCGGAAAACTGCAAAATGAAAACTATCTGAAAAAAGCTCCGGCAGAAGTTGTCGAAAAAGATAAACAAAAATTTGAAGAAATTGTGGTAAAATTGAAAGAGATAGAAAACTCAATAAAGAGATTGGAAAAGTTATGCTAAATTTTTTGATACTCGATGATTTGATAAGATTGGCTTTGAAGGAAGACTTAGGGCATGGAGATATTACCACTGAAGCTATATCTGAGTTTTTGGGTAACGGTGAATACTACTTTTTGGCAAAAGATAATTTTATCCTTTGCGGTACTGAAATTGTCAAAAGGGTTTTTTGGCATTTTAATCAAGATATAGAAGTAGATTTTGTCAAGAAGGATGGCGACTTTGTTAAAAAAGGGGAAAAGTTTGGATTTGTAAGGGGTGATTCCAAATATATTTTGTCAGGCGAAAGGGTTTCTTTAAATTTTTTGCAAAGGCTTTCGGCTATAGCTACCGAGACAAACAGATATGTTAAAAAGCTTGAAGGCTCAAAAATTAAAATTTTGGACACGAGAAAAACTACTCCCGGGCACAGGGTTTTGGAAAAATATGCGGTTAAGATTGGCGGAGGGAGCAACCATAGGTTTGGGCTTTTTGACGGGGTTATGCTTAAGGATAATCATATAGATGCGGCAGGGGGAATAAAAAATGCCGTTGAAACTGTCAGAAGTAAAATTCCCTCAACTATTAAAATTGAGGTTGAGACAAGGAATCTAAAAGAGGTAGCTGAGGCGGCTGCTGCTGAAGTAGATATCATAATGCTTGATAATTTTGAAATTGATGATATCCCCAAGGCAAGAGAAATTGCAGGCAAAAAGATTAAGCTTGAGGTATCCGGAGGGGTAACGCTTAAAAATATTGATAACTATATAAATTATGATATTGATTACATTTCTGTAGGTAGTCTTACTCATGGGATTAAAAGTGTAGATATAAGCCTTAAATATGGGGGTAAATATGAAAATAAATGATATTGAAAGGGCCAAGAGACTTGCAAGGACTATAGCTACCGATATTTTTTTGTATAATCAGGAAAAGGTAAAAGAAGGGATTGAGAATGACAATTTGTTTGAAGTGTTGGAGGAAGAGATTGAAAACGGGAGAAAACTTTTTTTGGAAAAGGTAGATACTTCAATCATAAAACCCAAAATTTTTGATATCACTGTAAACGATATATTAGTGGCTAAATACTGCAAGGATATCGAATCAGATATATGGTAATTGACTGCAATGTCTAGGCCTAGACTTTTTGGCGGGAAAAACTTACTGGTTTATCTTATAGTTGGATACCTTTTTTATTTTTTGTATTCTTATAGGTTAAATAATCCGTTACCTGTATCGGTTATTATCCCTGAAACAAAATTGTACACTTTGGATGGGAAAGAGTTTTTATTAAACGACTATAAGAATAGTAAATTTCTTATTTTTTTTGACAAAGGGAGTGTTTATTCCCCCTATTATTTAAAGATTATTCCGGACTTAAAGTTAATTGCTCAACACATGGGTATTGAAATATTTGTTTTGATTAAGAAGCCAAAAAGTGTAGAAGAATTGAAACAACTTTTTACAAAGAGTAAATATAAATTACTTGAAAATATAACTTATAGTGCTAATATAAATGGGGTTGCCAAAAGCTATGGGATAAGAAGTTGGCCTCATTTTTATATGATTGACGCATCCAACAGGGTGATTTACGAGGCTAAAATCCCTTCGGTAAGAAAGATTAATGAGATTTTAAGGAGATTTTGATGGAGCAGTTTTTTAATTATGACGATTTGAAAGAAGTTTACGATATAGTTATTATAGGAGGAGGGCCTGCAGGGCTTACTGCTGGCATCTATGCGGCTCGCGATAATCTTGACACATTGGTTATAGAGAAAAATTTCCCCGGTGGTCAGGTTGGAATTACAGAGATGGTAGAAAATTACCCTGGTTTTCCTGACGGCATTTTGGGTGGGGATTTATCTGAAAAAATGTTTCAACACGCCAGAAAATTTGGAGTTCAGGTAAAAAATGGCATTTGCAGCAAAATTGAATCTGACGGGAAGTATAAAATAGTTTCATTTAACGATATGCAAATTAAAGCAAAAGCGGTTATTATGGCAAGTGGGGCAAAGCCTTTACATTTAAATGTGCCTGGTGAGAATAAATTTTTGGGTAGAGGGATATCATTTTGTGCAACCTGTGATGGTGCTTTTTATAAGGATAAAGTAGTAGCAGTCATTGGCGGGGGTGACTCTGCTGTTGAAGAAGGGCATTACCTGACAAAATTTGCAAAAAAGGTTTATGTAGTCCATAGAAGAGATAAGCTTAGAGCTGCAAAAATATTGCAGGAGAGAGCTTTTGCAAATCCAAAAATGGAGTTTGTTTATAATTGTGTGGTAAAAGAAGTTAAAGGTGAACAAAAGATAGAGGCAATAACTCTTTATAATAAGGTAGAGGATAAAGAGTTTGATTTGACTGTGGATGGTGTATTTGTCTTTATCGGTTGGACAGCTGATACTGAGATTTTGAAGGGTATTGTTGAAATGGATGATTCAGGTTTTATAAAGACAGATGAGCATATGGCTACAAATATTCCCGGTATATTTTCTGCGGGTGACAATAGATTGAAAGAACTAAGGCAGATTGTAACGGCAGTTGCAGATGGTGCTATAGCTGCAAAATCAGCTGAAAAATATATTGAAGATAATTTTTAGAGGGGGTTTGTATGAAGAGAATAATTTTTACTGTATTAATGCTTATAGTGGCATTAAATTTATTTGCAGAAACTACCATAAGCAGAATGGCAATTGCTACGGATATAGTTGACAGAGAGCCTGTTGGTGTATCCGAAACTTTTTCAGCAAATATTGGTAAACTATACTGTTTTACCGAAGTACAGACAGATAAATTCCCTACCAAAGTTGTACATATATGGCTATATGACAATAATATAATCGCCGAAGTACCACTTGAGGTAAACAGTAACAAATGGAGGACTTACAGCTCAAAGAGGATTCTTCCTAATTGGGAAGGGGATTGGAAAGTTGAGATTTATGCTGAAGATGGGAAATTGATAGGTTCAAAAAGCTTTACCGTAAAGTAGCAGCAGCTTGGAAAACAAAGGTACTATATATTTTGTCCCGACACCAATAGGTAATCTTGGGGATATAACTTTAAGGGCACTTGATGTTCTTAAAGGAGTAGATGTTATATTTTCCGAAGATACCCGTTCAACGCTTAAGCTGTTGACACATTACGGTATTAAGAATCAGGTCAAGTCTTTTCATAAAGATAATGAGAAAAAGAGTGTTGATGTTGTCTTAAAACTTTTTTTCGAAGGTAAAAGTATTGCAGTGGTAAGTGAGGCAGGTATGCCTTGCATATCTGACCCAGGCTCAATGTTAGTGAGAAGGTTGTGTGACGAGGGGATAGAATTTCAAGTGCTTCCCGGTGCCACGGCGTCTGTTGTGGCACTTATCAAGTCAGGTTTTCCGGCTGATAATTTTTATTTTAAAGGATTTTTAAGTCATAAAAAGGGTGAGAAGTTAAAAGAGATAAATAAGTTAAAAGATATTAATTCAACTATAGTATTATACGAATCACCTCACAGAATTGTTGATACACTTAGTTTATTAGTTGATAAATTTGAAAAAATATGTGTTGTCAGGGAGCTTACTAAAATTTTTGAAGAGAAAATCTATATAAGTTCACTTAAAGATATTGAAAAAATTACCTTGAAAGGGGAGTTTGTTATAGTAATTGATAATAATTTTGACAAAAACGAATCTGAAAAGTTACCTGAGGTTCAAGATTTGATAAAAAAATTAAAAAATACGAATTTTAACAGTAAACAGATTATGGAAATATTAAAGGTATTAGGATTTAAGAGGAATGAGGTATACCCTCTCTTAAGTAAATCTAATGAGTAAAAAGGTTATAAATTGAAGCCAACAGTAAAAAAAGATTTGCCATTAGCATAAATATTACAAAGACCAATTTCCTTGATTTAAAATCTTTTTCGGTGATGCTTGACAACTTTTCTCGTATTTCACTGTTTGCTTTTTCTTTAATAATCTGAAATATTTCTTGAAAATTATCAAACATTGAGGATAAAAATCCGTACTTCTCATTATCTGCTATTATAAAGATATAGCGACCTTTAAGTTTTAACGGGGTGATATCTTCAATTTTCGCGAAGTTAAGTTTACGAACGCCGGTAAGTGATTTGATACTAATAAATTCATCTGTAATTTCTACTTCTTTTGCCAAGAGATTTATAAGGTTGAATATGATAAACAGTATGAGAAATCCAATTATAAAATATTTAATATTATTACCACCAATCAGAGTATGTGAATATCCGAAGAAAAATGACAAAACTAAAAGTGATACAAGCAAAAAAATGTATATTTTATCAATTTTATAAATCTTCAATTTCTATCTCCACTGATAATTTCTTTAAAAACTCCGGCTCAATGGTTGACATATTTATAATATCATTTCTCAAGTTTTTAAAGTTTGAATTTCTAAAAGACAATATTGCATTGGCAGCTATCCCTCTAAAGTCATAAGGGTAACTTTCAATAAAGCTATTTACCTGTTTTATTAAACGTTTTTCGTTGAAATATTTTAGAAAATAAAGAATCTTATAATATTCCGTATATATATCCTTTTTACCAAGCTTTTCGAGTGCTGTCATTGATGCTTCTGCATTTGTTTTGTCGTTTATAGTCATAAAGTAATACATTGATGTCTTGTAAAGGTCAAAATTTTTAAAATATTTTCTTGAAAATACTTGAAGTAATTTAAATGCATTTTGGTAATCTTTAAATAGTATATTTCTGTAAATTTCCTCTTTCAGAGATGGCGCATTCTCCGGGAATTTAAATTCGTATTTTTGACCATATGATGCTTGTATGTTTGCAAGCATTGTATTGTAAGTTATATCATTTGTCTGAATCTTAAATGTATTATTGCTTTCACTCACAATTTTAAGTAGGCCGTAAATCTCTTCATTTCTAAAAGTGCTAAGCCCTTTTATTTTGTCTAAGTATTTTGTATCTCTGCTTTTAAAGTAAGATGCGAGGTTAATTACGTAATTATAAAATTCCACCTTATCTTCCGAAGTAATTAAATCATCAAGCACGGTGTCGTATCTACCAAGCCCAATTTGAGCATAATATTTAGAGAATTCAAAATATGGTAAAAGCTTTTCGGCGTTAGCAAGCATTATGTCGTAGTTTGTCAGCAATAGCCCGTATTGGTTTGAGCTTCTGGTAATGTCCCCGTCAATCTTTAATAGAATCGCTTTACCAAGGTATGCCTGCAAAGTAAATCTGTTAAATATTGTAGCCCTGTCAAAATAGTCAAAAGCAAGTTGTTTTTCACCTAAATTAAGATATGTAAGACCAATGTTATATAGTATGATTGAATTGTTTTTTAAATTTTCTTCCGCATTTTTAAAATGTTTTAAGGCGTTTAAAAAGTCGTATTCTATAAAAGCTTTAAAACCTTTATTATTTTCATCAATAGCAGTGGCAAAATTTACTGATTTTTTAAGCTCTTCGAGTGCTTTTTTGCTTTCTTTCTCTTGCAGAAGTTTATACCCGAGGGCAATAAAATCAAGCATCTCATCAGGATTTATAATAATCGGCGTAAGGGATAATCTTAGAATATCTTCAAAAGTACCGTTAAAAGGAAATGAAAGGTCAAAATCATTTAGCACAGGGGAGATTGTAATGGAAACTTTTGGTTTTTTCTTGAATATTCTCAAGTTATCAAGAAATTTTTCAGATAACTCAATTACCTTAGCTTGATTCTTAATATTCCAGTTAGCAATAAATTCGTACCATAACTTTTCGGGTGTGTCTTCATCCATATTTGTTAATGTATTAAGTGCAGAATTATAATTTTTTGATTTCATATAATAGTATGTAAGTAGATGGTAATAATCCCTTGTCTTGGTGGTGGTTACTTTATCCAAGTATATTTTTGCATTATTTAGATTGTTGATTTTCAAGTAATACAGGCTCATTAGAAGATTCTTAAGGTCATTGTCAAAGTTGTTATTGAAAATAATTTTTTTTGCAAAATCTATCTTTTCCAGCCTAACAAGATAATGCCATACGAATTTGTAAATTATTTCGTTATCTTTTATATTTTTAAATGCCTCACTTATAGTTTTGGTGCTGTTTTCGGTATCACCCAATTCATCATAGATTTTGTATTTAAGAAGGTAAGAGGCTTTGTCTGCAGGATAGTCTTTAATAATTGCATTTAAAATACCAATTGCTCTGTTATAATCTCCACCTTTGTATAGTGCGTGAGCATATTTGTGTTTGTAACCGACGTCATCTGTAAGTCTTAAAAGATTTCTATATGTTTCAGCTGCCAAAATATAGTCGTTCATAGCCTCGAAGTTTTTTGCAAGGATATCATAAGCTTCAACTGTATTTTTTATTTCCAGTGCATTTTTAGCACTTGTTATGGATTTGTTGTGGTCATTCAGATTGTAGTAGTTTAGTGCGAGATTGAAGTAATCAGTATATTCTTTATTCTTTATGCTTTCAATAACTTGTATGCTTTTTGAATATTCTCCTATACTTAAAAGATAGGCTCCATAGGAGCTTTTATAAAATTGTGTATCAGGAACAACTTTGGAAGCCTTATCAAGATAATAGTATGCTTTTGCAGTATTACCGGTCTTTAGATAAATATTTGCTGCATTTATCAAAAGTTTTGATGAATCAGTATCATTTTCAAGCTCTTTGATTATTTTTTCAGCTTCGTCAAGCTCTCCAAGTTGAATAAGGGAAGCTGCCAAGTTGATATATGCCTCTTTGAAAGTATTGTCCAATTCATAAGCCATCTTAAAATATTTTTTACTCTCTTCATAATTTTCAAGAAGAAAAAAACTGACCCCCATATTATAAAAAGCGGCAGCTTTATTTTCTTGTAAGCCCTGCTCAAAATACTTGATAGCTTCATCATACTTGCCGTTTAAAAATAATTCATTACCTTTGGAAAGGGTGGGCGTTTTTGCAATTACGATTGATTCTATATTTTTTTGCTCAGAAACGTTGTCCTTGGCAATCTCTTTTTTATTTGAGCAGCTTAATAAAATAGCAAGCGATATAAATATAAGTATAAGTTTTTTCATAATTATCCTTTCGGCAGAAAAATTAAAAAATTTAGTTAATTGTTGTCAAAATCCAACATTTCTATGCCGGGGAGATACTCTTTAGTGACAATTTTTTTCATGTTATTAATCTTGTTTGTAATGCTACTTATCTTGTCTATGTTTTTCTCTATTGCTTCAAAGATTTTTTTAACTTGTTCATTATTTAAGTCGCAAAAACTTCTCTTTAATATTTCAATATTTAGCGATATAGAGCAAAGAGGATTGTTTATCTCATGATTTACACTAACAGCTAATTTACCCAAAGTGGTAATTTTTTCTTGCTCAATGAGTTGCTCTTGAGTCTTTTTAAGATTGTCAATAGTATCAAGGAGTTCTTTATGTAGCTTAAGGTTATCGATTGCTATGGCAGCATGCTCCGAAAGAAAGAATATAAATGTTTCATCATTTTCCAATTCCTTTTTATCTCCGGCCTTAAGTGCTATTGTAATTGTACCGAAAACTTTACCTCTTGAAACAAGAGGGTATTTTGCAAACCCGTATGGGAAAAAAGGGATTATTTTAGACTCCCTATACCATTCGTCTTCAAGAGGTGCTTCAATATAAATGTTAGACTTTTGCTCCAAGATAATGGTTGCCCACGGTGAAGCCTTTAAATCTTTTAAGTCGAATGTAATATTTTCCACCACACTTTTACTGATATTACAAGTGCCTGCAATGGTTTCAGTGAAGTCTTCGATAAGGGTAAAAAATATTATTCTGTCACAGAATTTTTCATTTAGATATTTAAGTGTTATAGAAACGATTTGATTAATGTCCTTATTTATACTGATTTCTTTAACAAATTTTTGTATTTTGCTTAATGTTTCAATATGAGAGCTGAGATTTTTCTTTTCATTTTCAAGCTCTTGGGTCTTTCTTACGAGATCCTTATTTGTTTGTTCGAGATTTTCACTAAGGCTTTTAATCTTTTCAAAAGCGAATACATTTTCCACTGCCTCATTTATAGAGCTTTCAAGCTCATTTACTTCGTAATCGTGAGGTAAATAATCATAAAATCCGGCTTTCAATAGAAGTCTTGCCTTTTCAAATGATTTATCTCCAATGTATATGAATGAAGTATTACAGCCGGACTCTCTTAAGTCTTCAATTAATTTTTTAGGCTCTTTACTCAACGAAGAGTTTACTATAGAAACTATAATTTTTTCATTCAAGAGTATATTTCTAAACTGCTCTTCATTATCAACGAAGATAAACATTAAGTTATTTTTTTGACATATTTTTGAAACTGTCTTTATCTCGTCAATATTATTTGACAAGAGTAAGATAGGAATCATTTAAATATTTTCCTCACAAGCCTTTTTTGCAAGTTTGTCAGCATATTTATTCATTTCCCTCGGGATATGCTTTATTTCATATTTAAGATTTTTCAGCAAATTATTTATCTCGTCGTAATACTCTTTTAGTATAAGGTTCTTAACTTTATATTCCCCTTTAATTTGCTTAACAATAAGCTCAGAGTCAAGGTAAATTTCAATTGAGTCAGGGTTTAATGTCAAAACCTTTTGAATGGCGTATAAAAGTCCGGAATATTCGGCGACATTATTAGTGGCTATACCAAGTGATTTTGACTCGTCTGCAACTATATTGTTATTTTCGTCATAAATAACATACCCACATCCTGCAGGACCAGGATTACCACTTGATGCACCGTCAGAAAAAATTTTGTACTTCACTGTTATTCGCTTTCTTCAATAAAGTATAAAAATCTCTGACAGTTAGGACACTGCTGAATATTAATGTTTTTCTTTACTTCAACGAAAAGCTGAGGTGGTACTTTCATATAACAACCCGTACATGTTTCATTTTCCACACGGACAATTGCAAGATTATTTCTAACTTTTCTGATAGTTTCATACTTTGAAAGGAGCTGTTTTTTTATATTCCCTGCAGCTTCAGCTCTCTCTTCCTTTAGTCTGCTGAGCTCATTTATTTTGTCTTTATTTGCTTCATCCTTTTCAGTTTTTAATTTATTAAGCTCTTCTTCTATTTTTGATATCTCTGCTTTTAACTCTTCTGTTTGCTTTGTATATTTTTCAAGGTTATCAGATAGTTCTAATATTTTATATTCAAGATTATTTATTTCTTTTTTAAGAGTATCAAGCTCTTTTAATACAGCTTCATATTCCTTATTATTTTTTACAGTTGATAGTTTTTTTTGAGCATTTGAGAGAAGATTCTTTTTCTCTTCATACTCCTTTTCAGACATTAATTTTTCCTCTTTTGAAGAAACCATCTGATTATTGATTTCTTCAAATTGGCTACTTTTTTCTTCAAATGCCTTTTGTAAATCAAGGATTGATTTAGGTACTACGGATAAAAATACCTCTATATCGTTGATTTGATTGTCAATCTTTTGCAGTATTCTTAGATTTTCAAGCTCTTGCAGCATACCTACCTCCAAATTTTTATGCTTTCTTCTTCATCGATTGTTATAACTTCTATTCCAAATTTCGTTTCTAATACCTTTTGTATGTATTCCATAAATATTTTTTCAGTAGAATAGTGCCCTGCATCAAGTATTACAACCCCTTCCTCCTTTGCGTCGAGTGCATCATGGTGCTTTAAATCTCCTGTCAAAAATACCTTTATACCTTTTTGTTTGCAATGTTTCCAAAGTGATGCTCCGCTACCTGTTACAACGGCAAATTCATCAAAAATTAAATTATCATCTAAAAAATTGTATTTAATTGCACATCCCAACTTTTGCGAAATGTGACTGATAAAGCTCTTTAAGTCAGTTTTTGTGTTGAGTTTACAGATCCTTCCGAGACTATAAGTTTTACTGATTTCTATAGGATAAATATCATATGCAACCTCTTCGTAAGGGTGGGCATTGATAACGTTTTTGACAAGTCTGCTTAAGTTTTTTTCAGGGACTATTGTTTCAATTCGTGCTTCCTTTACCTCTTCAAAAACACCGTGCTCCCCTATAAAAGGCTTTGTATTATTACCCGGCTCAAATGTCCCAGTGCCGATTGTTGAAAATGTACATTTTTTATAGTTTCCTATTTGCCCTGCACCTGATAAGTCAAATGCTTCGATTATTTTATTTTCGTAGCCTACAGGAGTATAAACGACAAATTTATAGTATTTTTCGCTCCCTTCTTTTATAAACCCATCTATCACTTGCGCGTCTAACTTTTCTGCAAGATAATCGTTTAGACTGAAATCAGCCAAGTCGAGGTTTGTATGGTATGAGGCTATATTAAGCTTGTTTTGAATGGCAACAATTATTTTGTCGGAAAGTAAGTTACCTTTTGTTATCGAGTTGATTTTGCCAAAAAAAAGGGGGTGATGAGTTATAAGCAACTCACACCCCTTATCTATTGCTTTTTTAATTACCTGTTTAGTAGGGTCTAAAGCCAAAGCAACTTTTTTGACCTTGCCGTAATCAACAATAATCTGTCGATTACTGTTATCCCATTCGTATTGCCTTGTAATATCCGAGAAACTTTTTTCAAAGAAATTTAATATATTTATAATATCAACTGACATATCAATCCAAAATGAGTCGACTTTATTTGTGACTCAAAAAATGGGCCAACCAGGAATCGAACCTGGGACCTACCGGTTATGAGCCGGTGGCTCTAGCCAACTGAGCTATTGGCCCTTCCGAAAAACGGAGTGTTATATTAATATTTTTTTTATAATTGTCAACTGATTTTTGTCTAAATTATAATATTTTTTAGTCATAAATTTCAACATTTACTCTATTCAAAAAAAGTCTTTAATATTCTACTTCTTGTAGGATGTCTCAGCTTTCTAAGAGCTTTTGCCTCAATCTGTCTTATTCTTTCCCTTGTTACGTTAAACCTTTTACCTACCTCTTCCAAAGTATGGTCTGATGGACAGTCGATGCCAAATCTGAGCCTTAATACACTCGCCTCTCTTGGTGAAAGGGTATCTAATATATGTTTTGTGTTTTCTTTCAGTTTTAGGTATGTAACTTCATCAAGAGGGTTTTTTGCCTTTTTATCTTCAATAAAATCCCCAAGGTTACTATCTTCATCTTCACCAATAGGTGTCTCAAGGGATACAGGTTCTTTTGCAATCTTTAAAACTTTCTTTACCTTATCAACAGGTATTTCCATTTTTTCTGCAATTTCTTCAGGTGTTGGTTCTCTACCTGTCTCTATATGAAGTTGTCTCTGTATTTTAAGCATTTTATTGATAGTTTCAATCATATGCACAGGTATTCTGATAGTTCTTGCCTGATCTGCAATAGCCCTTGTGATTGCCTGTCTTATCCACCATGTAGCGTATGTAGAAAATTTGTAACCTCTCTGGTACTCAAACTTTTCAACAGCTTTCATAAGACCTATATTTCCTTCCTGAATCAGGTCTAAAAATTGCAAACCTCTATTAGTATATTTTTTAGCAATACTTACAACCAATCTCAAGTTTGCTTCAATTAATTTAGATTTTGCTTCAGCAGCATCTCTTTCACCTTCTACAAGACTTTCATAGATCACTTCGAGCTCTGTCTTGTCAAAGCCAAGACTTTTTAGTTTGTTGTCTATAGTCTTTTTTGATTCTTCCAGTTTTTTCAATAGGAGATCAATGTCCCTTTTTGAAAGTCCCATACTTTTAGCTTTTTCTTGTATAGCCTCAGTAGTTATTGCCGTAATATCATCATCCTTTGAAAATTTTAATATACTCAAAACTCTTACCGCTGAAGATTCAGCATCTTTTATATCTTCATAGGTTGATTTTATTTGGTTGGCTATTTCACATATTCTATTATAATTTACTTTAATATTTAGCAGATTAGTTGCAATTTCCTCAATGGATTCATTTACTTCCTGTTTTAGAGTGAGAATATTGTCTATACTGATATTTGAAGACTTCATTTTTTTGATTTTTACCATATTGGCTCTAAGCTTTTCTACTATATCTTCTAAGATGGTGACATATTGGGCTCTTATTTGAGCCTCTTTCTCATCCTTGTAAAGCTTTATTTCATCTTCCTCCATCTCTTCAAAGTCTATGTCAGAGCTTTCAAGGTCTAAATCATCATCAAGATTTATAATATCTTTTAGTCTCATTTCGCCGTTTTTAATATTTTCGGCTATGTCCATAATTTCTTGGGCAGTCATAGGGAATGACAAAACACTTTTTATTACCTTTTTTTGCCCTTCTTCTATCTCTTTAGCTACTTCTACCTCTTCCTCTCTGCTTAACAGCGGAATATTTCCCATCTCTCTTAAGTAAAGTCTTACAGGGTCATCAGTGGCAAGTGATTCTTTCTCAACTTCTTCATCATCACTTACCAAATCAGAATCAGCATCATCGTCATCTTCATCGGGAGGAGTGAATATAGAACTTTTTTTATTTTTGTTATCGATTACATCAATTTTAAGCTGTGCAAGAAGCATCATTACTTCATCCAAAAGCTCAGAGGTTAATACATCTTCAGGTAAAATTTCATTAATTTCATCAAATGTTATAAATCCGTTCTCTTTCCCCAAAGCTATTAATTGCTTTACCTCAGGGATTTTAATCTTTTTTGCCATAAGTTAAACCTCCGAAAGTTTGGCATTTATGTGTTTTTGTCTTGCCAAGATATCTTGTATATTTTTAAGAATTTTTATTGACTCTTCTTCATTCAATTTGTTTGTGGAGATGTGATTAATGAGTCTTTTTCTTTCACGGTCAAGGAAGTTATTAATTATTTTATATTTATTTATCAAAGCATTTTTGTAGGAATCAGTATTACTGTCCACTCTTGCAGTCATATTGGCTAATGTTTCCCCGTGTTCAATATCATTGAAAAGAACAGCGATATTACCATCTTTGTGTAAAATTTCAACAACTTTTTTAAAAATAATTCGGTTTTTTTGATTTGCAAACATCTCTTCGGTGATATCACTGACTAGGTTATCAATAATATCTTCGGAAAGATTAAATAGTGAAGTTATAAATTCTTCTTCGCAAATATATGACATGTTAGTATTTTTGTGGTCACTTTGTTTTTTGAATAATGTTTTTGATTTTACTTCGGCATCAAGGATATTTTTGTCAATGTTAAATACTTTAGCCAGTTGTTCTTCATAATGATTGCGATTGTAAGGGTCATTAATCTTTTGAATCTTTTTGTATAAATCCATTAAGTTTTGCCTTTTTTGGTTATTGGTGGTCGATTTTTTATACATTTGCGTAAAGAGAAAAATTAGGATATCTTTCTTTTTTTGCAATAGTTTTTTAAATTCATCTTCGTTTTTATTAAGCATAGAGTCAGGGTCTTCCCCTCTTGGTAAAAATACTACATTTGGGAAAAAATTAGATGCAATACAGTTATCTATAGCTCTGAATGAGGCATTTATTCCCGCTTCATCTCCGTCAAATATTATTACCCCTTCATCTGAGAATCTTTTTAAGATTGCCGTTTGTTCCTTCGTAAAGGAAGTACCCATAGGGGAAACCACATTTTTAAATCCATGTTTATAAAGCCTTATAACGTCAAAAAAACCTTCTACTATTATTGACTGATTTTTTTCTTTTATATACTGTTTAGCAAGATTCAAGTTGTAAAGAAGCTCCCGTTTTTTAAAAAATTTTGACTCGGGTGAGTTGACATATTTTGGCATTGTACCGTCAAGACTTCTGCCTGAAAATCCCACAACCTTTCCTGATTCATTTTTTATTGGAATTATTAATCTCCCTTCAAACCTTAATCTAAAATTCCCCTGTTTATTAAAGAAGTTTCCGCTGTCAAACAGTTCATTTTTTGAGAAATTTCTCAAAAGGCAATTTATGTCAAAATCTTCAGGGATGTAACCAATGTCAAATTCATCCACGGTGTCCGTATCGAAATTTCTGCCGAGAAGATAATCGAGAGCAATTTTATTTTTTGAGCTAAAAAGTGCTTTTTTTGCTTCTTTGACAATGAATTCATTTATACTCAGAAACTCTTTTCTCCCTTTTACCTCTTCCTTTCTGATCTCAATCCCATATTTTTCACCTAAAAATTCCAAGGCTTCTACAAAATCAAAATTGTGAATTTTCATTATGAATCCTATGGAATTTCCGGAAGCTCCGCAACCAAAGCAATGAAACAGTCCTTTTTCTTCACTTACACTAAAAGAAGGTGTTTTTTCATGATGAAATGGGCATAACCCCATATAATTTTTACCACTTTTTTTAAGCTCTACATATTGGCTTATAAGCTCTAATATATTTACTCTTTCTAAAATTTCTTCCCTAACACTGTCAGGAATCATTCTTTACACTCCCCTAAAATCAGATTTGAGATGTACTCCGGAAATTTTAAGATAGGTGCAAACCCGCCTTCTTCAAAGATGTGCAGTCTTGGGTAATCTATTAAATCAACAATCTTTAAGGCATCATTTGTATCAAACATTTTATTATCAAGGCTGTAAATCAAATGAAATTTGCATTCAAATTTATTCTTATTAAGAAAATATTTTTTACCTGCAAGCTCTGATAAAGAGTATTCTTTGTTGATAGTTTCATCATCAATACCTATCTTTTGGGAAATCTCTTTATTGTTTGCTTTCAGTGTCCAATGTAAGAATCTGTCAAAATCCAGATAGCATGAAATCAGAAAGATATCCTTTTTAAACTTATTTTTTTCAGCTTTTTCAAGTAGTTGAAAACAACCGCTCCCGATTCCTATCAAACATGAAAAGCTGTTTATGTCGTCGTGCCTTTCATAGATTTCAAACTTAAAATAAGGTGACAAAGTTTTTGCCAATTTATTGTTATTTATGAATATATCATTAAAAATCAGTGCTTTTGTCATGTAATTTAATCTATGGACATTCTTATTTTTTTCAAATATTATTTTCTACTATGTTGGAAATAAGAAATCTAAATGTAATTTTGGAAAATATCAATAAAAGAATTTATATTTTGAGAAATATTTCCTTAACTATCGACGGTGGAGAGATTTTAGGTCTTGTAGGGGAATCGGGGAGTGGGAAAACTGTTCTCGGGAAAACTGTTTTAGGGTTAACTGCTTTTCCAATTAAAAAGTTATCAGGAGACATAATTTTTGAGAAGACAGTGATTGATGAAGATAATGTCCATAAGTTTCGCGGTAAAAAAATTTCCATGATATTTCAAAACCCTACATCTTGTCTTAATCCTGTCTTTACAATAAAAAATCAAATAATCGAAACTATAAGAAATTCAAATCCTGATATAAATGCAAGTCAAGCAAAGAGGATAGCAATCGAGTTGCTTAAAAAGGTTGAAATTGACCATCCTGACCAGCGCCTTGACAGTTATCCCCACAATTTAAGTGGGGGGATGAATCAGAGGGTAATGATAGCACTTGCACTTGCTACTAATCCTGAAATTTTAATAGCAGATGAGCCTACCACTGCTCTTGATGTAACTGTTCAGTCAAGTATTATAGATTTGTTGAAAAATCTTAACAAAAATTACAATTTGAGCATACTTTTTATAACGCATGATCTAAATCTTATCATTAATATTGCTGACAGAGTTGCTGTGATTTACGCAGGGGAAATTTTAGAGATTGTCAGCAAGGAAGATTTGAAAATAAAAAGATTCAAACATCCCTACACTGAGCTTTTAAATAGATGTATTCCTACACTTGAAGAAAAGAAGGATATACTGACAACTATTCCCGGTGAAATTACAAATAATACGGAAATTTATGAAAATAGGTGTATTTTTTATGACAGGTGCCCAAGAAAACTTGAAATATGCAAAAATAAAAAGCCGGTATTTGAAAATAATTACAAATGTTTTAATCCTTTAAACTTATAACCTGTAAATTAGCTATATCTGCTATTTTGTCTATATTATCATCATCTATTTTCACTAAATCTCCGGCCTGTTTGAGTATTGTTTTGCCGTTGTTTTTAATCTTAATGTACCCTTCAACTATTAACAGATTGGAATTCTTAAGCTTTAATATATCCTCTCTTTCTTCTATCGATAAAAAGTTTTTATCTAAGTTTTCGGGAAAAATCTTATTGTATAGTTTGTTTAATTTTCTCCCCTTTTGTATCCAAAATTTGGTAGTATAAATTTTGAAATCTGTCAGACAAGCTCCAAACTGTGCGAAAAAAAGATATAAAATAAATATAAAGTAAAGCCAGTAAAGACTAAAAATCACGAGCCCTATTTGCCCGTAGACTGCTTTATAATAGTTTATACTTATGAAGACAAAATAAAGTCTGTTAAGCAAATAAATTGAAAAGGAGAATAGTAAAGCCATAAAAAATGAGGTTTTAAAAGAAAACTTCCTTCCGGACAAAAAATAGTAGCTTAGAAAAATTATCAAAAATACCAGTAGCTTTGGTGCCAAAAGAAGGTTGCTTAAGATTGTAACAATATAGCTCAAATCAATGTTTACATACTTAAATAATAATTTGTGGACAAACAAAAGTCCGACTTTTAGTAATAGAGCCGTTAATAAGATTATAAGCCCAGATATGTTTAGCAAAAAAGGGAGCAATATCCCTACTAATTTTTTCTGCTTTATGTCCATAATATTTACAAAAGAGATATTCAAACTCTTAGAAAACAGCAAGGATGTTAACAAAATTGAAATAATGCCCGAAATTCCAAAAGAGAAAATATTTATACTTTTAGAATTCGATATTATTTTGTAAAAGAATGAAACAGCTTCTTCATTTAAATTTTTCATTGAGTTTAGGATATTGAAAATAACTTCTGCATTTGAGATGGCAATAATGTTTGAGATTGTCAAAATTAATAAAAACACAGGGACAAGTGATATGATAAAGTAAAATGTAAGTGCTCCGGCGTTGAGTATGAGATTGTTTTTATTGAAGTAATGAATTGAGAGCAAAAAAGATGTTAGTATTTTTTTTAAAGTAGACTTCATATTAAAGTAATAGCTAATAAAACTGAATAAAGCTATAATTTTTTGTGTAACTTTGTTACTCATTGTGTAATATTTATACGGTAAAGATAGAAAAACTATGGTAAATTAAGGTTATATATCTGGTATGTGATTTGCTTATTGTTTGATTAATTAATATTAAGGAGGCAGTAGAATGAGTTTTAGAAAAATTGTATCATTGACAACCTTGTTGTCATTTTTAGTCATGTGCTACACAGGACTTATTTTAATTATAGTTCCTGAAGGTAGAGTTGCATATTGGGGAGGGTGGCAGCTTCTTGGACTTAACAAAAGTCAATACGGTGAGCTTCATACCGCTACTTCATTATTGTTTCTTATTGTTTCTATTTTACACATATACCTTAACTGGAAGGCAATAATGCAGTACCTGAAAAACAGAGCAAAGAATTTTGTATTGTTTACCCCAAATTTTGTTGTGGCTTTAATAATAACTACGGCAGTTTTTATGGGTGCTTATTACAAGGTTTCCCCTTTTAGCGACCTTTTTATATGGCAGTCCGATGTAGATGACTATTGGGCTGACAAATATGGGGAGCCCCCTTTTGGGCATGCTGAGCTTGTAGGGCTTAAAAACTTTTCCAAAAAGATGGATTTGGATTTTACAAAGGTAAAAGAAATTTTAAATAAAAATGGCATTAAGTATGACAATGAAAACGAAACTTTGCTGCAGATTGCAAAGAAAAACAATAAAACACCTCAGGATATTTATCTGTTAATTAAAGATGCTGAAATTGGGGCAGATATTAATGAAGTAAAGCCTGAAACTTCTAAAGTTGAAGAAAAGATGCCTGCTGAAGGTTCGGGGCTCGGTAAAAAGAATATATTGAGTGTAATTGAGGAATATGGACTTGATAAAAATTTAGCTTTTTCCAACCTCAAAAAGGCTGGGATAAAGTTTGATGAAAAAAGTCTTATGAAGGATATGGCTGCTCAAATTGGAGTAACGCCAATAGATTTGTTTAAAATTATGAAAGAAGGCCGATAAGGCCTTCTTTTTTAAAATATTTTTTCGTAGTTTTTGCTACCAAACTTTGCTGCATAACCTTGTGAATAATTTAAAATTTCATTTAAGGACAGGGTATTGTTTTTGTATTGAATGAGTGTAATTTTAGGGATATACACATCTACTGTCTCAAAATCTTTGGGTTTGATCCTTTCATTGATGCTTTTATATATTCCGTATGTCCCGCTGATTAAAAAACCTTTAAAACTTTTTTCCGCCAAAAGTTTGTTTAAATCGATATCCTTTAGTGCAAAAAAGGTGTCTTTTACAACTTTTTGGGCAACATTAATCCCTCTGATTTTTATATTTATGTTTTTATTTGCATCTACAGAAGCATGCTCAAGGGAGATAAACATCCAAAAATCACCTTCATCATAAATACAATCTTTGCATGTAGAGCCTTTTGTAAATCCTAAACCGTCCTGTTGGACTTTTAGTCCATACTCAGATAGTTTTTGAGCTATCTGATTCAACTCGTTTGTGTATTTCGCTTTCAATTCTCTGGAAAAACTGTTTTGAGGGTTAAAGACAATGTCGGAATAGTTGGCATTATTTACATTTTTCATGCATCCGTAAAATAATTGAACGATAAGAGCAATGATTATTATTTTTTTCATATATCACCTCATTTCAAGTATGATAAAATGTTTAATCTGTGAAATCAACTAAATAGTTTTAAACCATGAAGCAGTTTGTTTTTATAGCGGTTTGTTGTTTACACAATAATGCAAATGAAATAAAAATTATTTGCCCATTATTTTATTACATGTTAGAAGTTATTGAAAAATTATAAGAGGAATATGTATGGAAAATATTTATAAAGTTTTGGATTCGGGGGATGAGAGGAAGCTTGAGCAGCTTGGAGATTTGATAATAGATAGACCTTGTGCCCAAGCATTTTGGCCGAAAAGAAAGGATAATAGAGTATGGAGTAGTGCCGATGCTACTTTTGACAGAGGTGAAAAAAATGTTTGGCATTTTAGTGGGAAAAAAGTTGAGTATAAGGTCGTTAAATATCACAATTATTTTTTCAAATTAAAATTTACAGACTTTGGACATATTGGTATTTTCCCTGAGCATATCTCTACGTGGAATCTGATGGAGAAAAACTCAAAAAAAGATGATAAGATTTTAAATCTATTTGGCTATACTGGCGGTGCTACAATTGCAGGAATTGCTACAGGTGCTATTGTTACACATGTTGATGCTTCTCAAAAGATAAATGACTGGGCAAAAGAGAATGTAAACTTAAACAGGCTTGATATTAACAGGGTCAGATGGATTACGGATGATGTTATTAAATTTTTAAAGAGAGAAGTAAAACGTGGAAATAAATATAACGGTTTTGTAATGGACCCTCCCACGTTTGGCAGGGGGAGTAAGGGTGAAGTATTCAAAATAGAGAAGGATATGGGCAAAATTATGGAGCTTGTTGTTCAGCTTATGTCCGATAATTGTAGGTATGTGATTCTTTCTTGCCATACACCCGGATTTACACCAAAAGTCCTGGAAAATATACTTTGTTCTTACATTGATACTAAAAAAGGCAGCTTCTATAGTCATGAGCTTTTGATAAGTTCAGATACCCTTCCAATACCATCTGGAGCTGTTTCTTACTGGCTTTCAAAGTGAAGATTATATATTTTGACAATCATTTGATTGTTGCGTTCAAACCTTTTGGGGTTGCCACTCAAAAATCTCTGGAACATAAAGATAACCTGGAAGATCAAGTTAAAGAATGGTTAAAAAAGAAATATGATAAGCCGGGGAACGTGTTTCTACATGCAGTTCATAGATTGGATTTGATGACTGCCGGAATCGTTGTTTTGGCAAAAACAGAAAAAGCACTGAAAAGAATGAATGAGAGTATTAAGAAAGGGGAATTTAATAAAATATATTTTGCTGTGGTTGAGGGTAGTTTGAAAGAGCCGAAAGGGGAGTTAGTACATTACCTTAAACACAAGGATTTTAAGACGGATATTTCCGAAACTCAAAAAGATGGTTATAAAAAGTGCGAACTTGAATACGAGGTTTTGGAAAGAGTAAAAGGGGTGAGTCTTGTAAAGATAAAGCTTTTAACAGGCAGATATCATCAGATAAGAGGGCAGTTTTCATATATCGGAAACCCTGTGGTGGGGGATGCTAAATATGGCAGTAAAACCAAATATGGTAAAAACAAAATAGCACTGATTCATAAAGAGGTGGAGCTTGTCCACCCCATAAAAAAAGAAAAAATGACTTTTAGCGTTGATTTGCCAAAAGAATGGCCATGGGACATTTTTAAAGGAAGCGGAAGCTAAGCTCCCGCTTTATCTTTAATATCTTTTCCAATTCTAACAAGGGAATAGTAAATTACAGCTAAAAGTAAAATTAAAAGTATCACAAAAATTGCAAAAATTCCCCAATATGGCTCGGCGTTTAACTCGCTTAATTTAAAATATTTTTCAAAAAAACCCGTTTCAACTACTCTTCTTACTATTACCATCGAGCCTATTATTAGAAGCACAAGAGCACTAAGTGAGAAGATATTTTCTTTGTTTTTGTATACATAAAAAAGTGCAATAACTGTAAGAATAATTGAGATTAAAAGGAAAAATGTTCCGATAATATTTTTACCCATAAGAAGCATATAGATATTTTTGTCATGAGAAAATAGAAACCATACCCCCACTATAATTTGAGCAAGTGTTGTATAGAAGAAAGTTTTTTTACCAAAATTATACATTGTTTCTTTAAGCGTTGCTGAGTAGTTTTTTCTAAATTTAGAATACACCATTAGAAATAAACCGCTAAATGCTATTGTTGCCAACACAAAGTGAATAAGTCTTGGTACCAATGTCTTGGCACTGAAGGCGGATATTTTACCGGAATATACTTCAGTCCAAAGCTCAGGTTGCATTGAGAGGGTGGTATTTGTCACAAATATAAGTGCAACGTAAAGAAACATAATTGCAGCAAATACTATGAAGATTATCCCTTTTCCACCGGAAAATTTTATATACCAAGGTTTAAACTTATAGAGGTAGTAAAAATAGTATGCAAAAATAATAGCAACAAGTACTAAAAGCCATTTCCATGACAGCAATATTGATGATGTGTAAAAGAAGTTTTCATACATAGTTTGTAAAAAAAGCAAAGGTGCTACACCTAAGGTGACTGCAAAAGATATGTTAAATGTGTTAAGATAGCCGATCTCTTCGGCTATTTCGTCATATGTATTGTCTCCAAAAACTTTGCTGATGTATTTTGATATTAAAAGTAGAATTGTTCCGCCAAGAGTAAGGTTTACAAAGAGTATGTGTAAGAAGAAAGTGAATACGAGGAAAAATACAAACAGCCATGTTGGTGAAGATAAAGGAACGGATGAGAAAGCAGGGATTAATATATTTTCCATTATTTACCTCCTTGACCTATTTTTTCAAGATACTTTGAAAGTGCCATTTTGTCCTCATCATTTCCGGCAAATGGAGGCATAAGCGGATTTGCATCCAAATCATCAAGCATACCGTAAAGGTCTTCAGCTGTGAGCCCCTCCACCTTTGAGTACATTTCGTTAAATCCTTTCGGCATATGGCAAACTCTACACTGAGAGTTGTATATCCCTCGCCCTTTACCTATTTCGTCGTTAGGTTGCCCGACTGTTGCCCATTTATCATAATTTAAAAAACCAACATCTTTAATCTTTTCAACTTCACTTTTCAATATACCGTTAGAGTACATAAAATCTCTAATGACATATGGCTTTCTTACTCTTTCCCTTGTAAATTCATAATAGCCAAAGCTAATCTGACCTAATATGAGAAGCACTAATGCAAATGCAATGTTCATGTATTTTGGTATAGCAAGCGTGAAAATAGCTGCAAGACCTATAAGGGCTACTGTAAGATAGATAGAGTTATTGTAGAAGCTTGATAAAATCTCATTGCCGCCCAAAAATTGTTCTCTGACGTTTTCAGGTATTGCCTGCACCCACCAATACATCCCCAAAAATGTCAAAACAGCTCCGGCAATTATAAAATATCCCGTAAATCTGCCATATTTTACCTTTATCTCTTTATTTTTGGTAAATGAAAGCACAAGTGTGGCATATATCCCCGCCAATACAAATGATATCCCTGTTCTACCTATTACTGACGGAAAGTAGGTTTGATTAAAAAATGCTCCCCAGAAGCTCTTGTTTTCAAGGTAAGTTCCGGGTGTTAATTGAAATGCAATAATTCCGGCTATTATAGCAAGGCTCATCCATGCCCCGATAAAATATAGCCACCCTAAAAAGACGTGTGTATTGTCAGAGACCTTATTCCACGTGTAGTAGTAAGCAAGGATTGCAAATATTTCAAGGACAAAGAATACCCATTCGGTTGCCCAACCCCATACAAAGATATGTATTAATGCAGCAGTTCCTGCAGGGGAAACAAGAGCTATACTAAACCATATTCCTACCCCAGTAAGTGCACCTAACACTGCAGAAATCAGCAGAATTAATGCACTGCTCTTTTTGACAAATATTTTTTCTTCTAAGTTACCTGATTTGATGGCAATTTTTTCAGCTATTACAACATATAGCCCCATACCTACTGCAAAATGTGAGATAAATACGTGAAAAACAGCTATAATTGCAATTAACTGAGCTCCTGATAAAGCTTCACTTATCCAGATGGGATAATTCATATTTGCCTCCTTGAATATTCTATAAATATATTGTATATGTGAAAGGTAAAATATGCAAGGTTTTTAATATATATTCTTTATTTGTGTATGTTTTGTTAAATTATAACACTCATTTTAAAAAAATTTATTGGTGTACTGAATAAAATAGATTTTTTTAATTTTTTTGCAATTTTATGCTATTTAAAATTTGACAGTGTTCTATTTTGATGCTATATTTTGTTAACAAATTTTATTGATTATAAATTATAGTTATGGAGAGAAATAATGGCTAATAAACAAAACGTAAAGCTTGTTCAGTCAGTTTATCATGCCCTTCAGCTTTTTGAAGTTTTCAGGACTTCAGAAAAGAGGGAAGAATACGGAGTAACTGAGCTTAGTAAGACTTTGGGGTTGCATAAAAATAACGTTTTTAGGCTTCTTGCTACTCTTGAATCTCGCGGTTATATTGAACAAAACCAGTTTACCGAAAACTACAGACTTGGCATCGGTATTTTTAATCTCGGGCAGAAGTTTGTTAATAAACTTGGCCTACTAAAGCTTGCCAAACCTTTTATGGAAAAGATTGTAGCTGAGACAAAGGAGTCTGTTTATATAGGTATTTTGCGTGAAGGTGCCGTAATATATCTTGATATAGTTGAAGCTGACCAGACAGTAAGGATTGTATCAAGGGTAGGAAAAGATGCACCTGCTTATTGCACTGCTATTGGTAAGATTCAGCTTGCCTACGCTTCAGAAGAGGAAATTAATAAGGTTTATATGGGGGCAAGACTTAAGAGGTATACAGATAATACTATTACTTCTTTGCCAGAATTAAAAAAGCATCTTAAAACTGTATCTGAAAAGGACTACGCTTTTGATGATGAGGAGTTTGAAGAGTCTGTCAGATGTATCGCTGTGCCTGTAAAGGATTATTTGGGTGTCCCTGTTGCAGCTCTTAGCGTTACTGGCCCTGCTTGCAGGATGAGTTATGAGAGAATGAATAACGAAATCCTACCTGTTGTACAGAAGTATGCAAGGGAGATTTCAAAGAGGCTCGGTTTTCACGGTTAGGTTAACAATTTTTTGATACTTTCAAGATACTTATAAAGGGATATTCCGGCAATGCCTGAGTATCCCTTATTTTTTAAGCTATTTACGTTTGAAATGTTAATACCACCGAGCGCATAAATTTTTTTGTTTATACTACTCACATCTATTACCCCTAAAGGTTTTACTTCGTATGGTTTATCTGTCATAAAAATGGGACTCAATGTAAAGTAATCAAACTCTTGTTTTTCTTTAATTTCAGCAATAGTGTGGGCAGAATAGCCAAAATCCAATTTGGTAAATATCTTTTTTAGACAAATCAGTTTTGAACAGGTGTGATTAAGATGGACTGCATTATAGTTTAAAATATGCGCTATTTCCGGTCTCTCTGAGAGGATAAGATACTTATCAGGTAAAATATTTCTAAGTTCTTTTGCCAATTTGAAGATTACAGCCGCACTTTCGGACTTGATTCTAAACCAAATCTTATCGGCGTAAGGCGCTGTTTTGAGTGCAGTATCAAAGAGTCTATCTTTAAATGACTCATAGTTAAGAATAAAAATAACTTCATTCATAATCATTTGCTAAATAGCCTATTAAATGCCGCTCTGACAGATTTTCTCGCCGTGAGATATTCGTTCATTAACTTTTCTGCTCCATTTTGCTTATAACCGAAAAATGTACTTAATTTTTCAAGTGTTTCATCATCTTTGGGTAATACAGAGGAAGATGAATTTTTATAAACTCTTATCAAATTTTCAAGATTTCTAAAAAATAAGTAGCTGTTATGAAGTGCATAAAAATCTCTACTTTTTATAAGTTCAGCTTTTTTTAGCTCATGCAACGCGCTATGTGTATTCGTTTTTCGTATTTGAGGGAAGGTGTAACCATATTTTAAAAGTAGCATTTGAACAGAAAACTCAATATCAATCAATCCACCATAGCCTGACTTTATGTCGTTTTTTGTGACAGGTGAGCCTTTTTCCCTTTCTATTCTGAGTCTCATGTCGTATATTTCTTCGATTTGCTCGCTTGTGATACTACCACTGTAAAGGGTCTCATTTTTTATCTGTTTGAAAGTATTGGAAATTGCAGAATCTTCATTGATTATACTGGCTCGAATAAGTGCCTGTTTTTCCCACAACATAGCTTTATTTTTTTGGTATTCTCTAAAAGAGTCCAATGTCGTTACCAACGTCCCTGAAGAGCCGCTTGGACGCAATCTCATATCTATTTTGTATAAATATCCGAACACTGTCTGAGTGCTCAGGTATGAAATTGCTCTTTGAATAAGCTTTGAGTAAAACTCTTGATTGGTGATAGATATTTTTCCGTCAGTGTAGCCTTTATCTTCATAAAGTACGATAATATCAAGGTCAGAACCAAAGCTCATTTCATAGCTTCCAAGTTTCCCCATCCCTATGACCAAGAAATCACAAAATTTATCATTTATGGCAGGGTTGCCGTACTTTTCCTTAAGGATATCAAACTCCCTTCTTAAAGCCAGGCATATGCAGGCTTTTGCAAGGTTTGTAAGGTTTGTTGTCAGCTGAATTACGTTTACATCTTTATTTATGTAAGCATATCCGAGATTAAAGACAAGCTCTTGGTGTGCTCTTCTTATTAGTTCATATTCATACTCAATATTTCCGGCATTTTCCGCTATTTGGAAAAGTTGGTTGCATAGTTCATGGTGATTGTATGTGTAAGGTTTAGGATCGTATATATAATCAAGAACATTGTTATTTCGTATAATAGTATTAGAAAGGTAGGGGCTTAGGGAAAAGATATTAACAAGCTTCTTTAAAAAGGTACCTGACTCTGAAAAAATATCATAAAAAAGATATATTGAAGTGGTGACTGAAAAAAATCTTTCAAAATTTTTTAAGGTCTCTACCGGGTCTTTTATATCTGGAAGTTCTTTTACAAGTAGGCTCAATATCTTCTTTAGTAATTCTCTATCTTTTGCAAATCTTTTTTTTCTCCCTTTACCTTTAATTATATTATCTAATATTTCAGCACATTCTTGAGGTTTATTAATATTTAATCCTTTTAAAATAGCCGCCATATCGGAAAGCTGTAACTCTTCATCAAATAAAAATAAATCATCCGAGTCACTTGATTCACTTTTTAAAATATTTTCAAAGATACTATTTACTCTCGAAGTTATTTCTGAATATTTTTTCTCAAACTCATCCTTATTTTTAAAACCGCATCTTTCAAGATAGTTTTGATAATTTTCTGATTTCTCAGGGACTATATGTGTTTGTTGCTCAAGCTCAATTTGAGCCATGTGCTCAAGTTTTCTTAAAAAGTTGTAACTAATGATTAAATCATCTATATCTTTGTCAGGGAATACTTTTTTCTCTTTAAATATCTCAAGGGAAGTGAGTGTGTTGCGATTAAAGATGTCATTGTCTTTAGGGTAATATAATATTTGCGTACTCTGGACAACAAACTCTATCTCTCTTATCCCGCCATAGCCCAATTTTACATTTTTATCTTGTTTTTTAAGTTTTACTCTGCTGTTAATTTTTGATTTAATGTTGATAAGGTCATCTATCAGTCTTGTGTCTATACTTCTTCTGAAAACAAAAGGCTTCACACTTTCAAGAAACTTTAAGCCCAATTCCGCATTTCCCGCTACAGGCAAAGCTTTTAGTAGCATCATCCTTTCCCAGCTTTGCCCATATGTTTCATAATATATTTCATAGCTTCTCAAAGGGAGAGCTATATCTCCGATATCACCGTCTGGCCTCAATCTCAAATCGACCCTATAGACAATACCATCTTCAGTCCTTTCATTAAGGAGATATTTTATCTTTTCACCGAGCTTACAGAAAAATTCGTGAACTGATATCTTGGACTTGCTGCATTCCCCTTTTTCTGTTTCATAAACATAAATAATGTCAATATCAGAGCTAAAGTTCAGCTCCCATCCTCCAAACTTTCCAAGGGCAATTATACAAAATCCAATTTCATCGCCGTTTTCATCAAGAGGGTTTCCATATTCACGTTTCAGTTGGTTGAGAGCATATTCATAGGCTACTTCTACCGCAGCTTTTGCAAATGATGAGATATGTGCCGTTAAATCTTTTATGGGACATGAAAGACATAAATCTTTAATGGCAATAATAAGGTATTCCTGATACTTCATTTTTCTAATAAAACTGAGAAATTCTTTTTCATCCAAATTCAAGTAATCTACACTTTTGAAGTTTTCTAAAATCTCTTTTACGGATCTTTGTTTGAGAAGATTATTAATGATTGATTTATTATCTAACTTATTTTTGTTATAAAAGTTTTTTAGAAAAAGTGAATGTTTGAAAACTGTATTGAGATAATTGTTAAAGTTTGCTTCTAACGTATCGGCAGATATATTGAAAAACATGTCCACTCTCCAACATGGCTGTCAGCCTCGATAAATCCCCCAAGCTCTTTTATTAAAATTTTTGCCATTGTAAGACCAAGCCCTGTGCCTGATATTTTATTTGTAGTATAAAATGGGCTGAAAATTTTATCAAGGTCACACTTTTTAATTCCTTTACCGTTATCTTTCAAATCAATTTTTATAAAATCAATCAGTTTTATGCTTATCTTTTCAGCAGTAATGCTTATCACCCCTGAGTTTGAATCTTTCAGAGCTTCAATGGCATTTTGAGAAAGATTGATAAGTATCTGTCTGAGCATAGAAGGGATGGTAGTGATAGCAACTTCAGTAGCAAAGTTCATATAAGAAATTGTTAATTTTGAGGTTGAAGTTTTTTCAATAATCGAAACCGTTTCTTTTAAAAAATTATCTAAATTTATTTTTTCAAACTCTTTATTTTGGTTTTTTGAAAGGTTCAAAATATTTTTTATAAAAGCATTAGAGTCATCTACTAATTGCTTTATTGTGTTGCAATATGCAGCAATATCATCATGGTTTTTACTTTGTTTAATTAGAGATAGATATATGTTTATATTTTGGAGTATATTTTTAAAATCATGACTCAGTCCGGATGTCAAGAGTCCTATTGCAGCCTGATTTTGGGACAGATAAAGTTGCTTTTTTAACTCGTTAAGCTCTGTAATATCTATGAAGTAGCTAAGTAATTTGTCTTCTTCAATTAATACAGTATCTACACTAAACTTCCTCAATCCTTTTTGAGTGCTCACCTCTACAACTTTTGGCGTTTGAGTTTTACCCGAAGAAGTATTAATTGCTTGGTTTATAACTTTCTCATCAATAATGGAGCTGGCAGCATTATTTGACGATATAATTTTACCATTGTGACGGTGGATAATAATTGGGATTTTAAAATATCCTATAAAATTATTAATGCTTGAATTTTTTTTTGCTTTTTCCTCTAAAATTATAATGAAAAGTATCGCAGTAATCGTAGCCAGATTAAAAATAATGATAGCTTTTGAAATTTCGTATGAGTAGAGAGTGTAAAGAAGTGTGGCACAGAGCAGTATGAATATAATGATATGCTTGCTTAATTTCATATTTATTATTAATTTATTAATGAAAAGATGTCAATTTGTAATAAATCAAAGTATTAATTACTTTAAGGGTACTTTAGGGGATAGTATCTTTTTACATATCTTTTAATATCTTTGTTATATCTTCAATTTTAAACGGCTTTTGTAGCGAGTTGTAAAATCCATATTTTTGAGGATGTGCCATTACCTCATCATCTGAGTAACCGCTTGAAACAATAGCTTTGACGTTTTTATCGATTTCAATTAACTTTTCGATTGTTTCCTTTCCACCCATACCACCTTTTATGGTAATATCGAGTATGCATAGGTCTATTTTATCCCCTTGCTCTTTGTATCTTTTAAAAATATCAATAGCTTCTTCACCATTTTTGGCACGGATAGTATTATACCCCAATAAATTTATAAGTTGAGAAAGGGAATCAAGTATCTCCTCTTCGTCATCCATAATGAGAATATTTAATTTTTTGTCTGATTTTGGTTCAATCTTGATATCCTGTTTCGGGCATTTTTCATTTGTAGCCTTAATAGCTATATAAAATGTTGTCCCCTCATTAGGTTGTGACTTTACAGTTATATCACCATTGTGTTTTTTGATAATGTTGTATGCTATAGAAAGTCCAAGCCCATGCCCCTTAGATTTTGTAGTGAAAAAAGGTTGAAAAATTTTGTCTAAATTTTCCTCATTTATCCCTTTGCCATTGTCTGAAATAGTAATTAGGACATAATTGTCATTTTTAAGCCCAGTATTATGAAAAAATCTTACCGCTTCATCGTTAGAGATATTTTTTAGCTCAATTTTGATTTCACCATTTGACTCAACAGCTTGTCTTGCATTAATCAAAATATTTTCAATAACCTGTCCTATTTGATTTTCATCCCCCAAAGAGCATAGTAAATTATCGTCACTCGTGATTGTATATTTCAGGCTTGAGCCGCTTAATGCAAAATCAGCAATATTTTCTACTAATTTTTTAATATTGAATATTTTTATAACAGGCTCTCCACCCTTTGAAAATGTCAAAAGCTGAGTAGTAAGGCTTTTAGCTCTACTTAAAGAGCCGATTATCTTTCCAGTAATTGAATCAATTTTCGGGTCTTGGCAACTGAGCCTTAAAACTTCAAGGTAGTTGTAAATGCCTGATAGATAATTGTTAAAATCGTGGGCTATCCCTCCGGCCAAAATCCCTATCGCCTCCAACTGTTGTGCACGTTTTAAATGCTCTTCCATTGCAATTTTTTCAGTAATATCTTTCATTACGCCAAAGATATGACGCTCCGTATCAAAATGGACAAATGTAGCTTCATCTTGAAAAGTTGCAAAGCTGCCGTCTTTTCTTTTCAATCTGTAAGTAATATGCCCCTTGCTACCTTTATCTGCAATGCTGTTGATAAATTTATTAACACTTTCAATATCTTCAGGGTGGTAAAACTGTTTAAAATTTGCATATATTCCGGATGAAAATTCTTCTTCAGAATAGCCCAGAGTCTCTTTTATTGCCCCATATCCTTTTATCTCTCCAGTATCAAGATTATAATCATAAATAATTTGACCGCTAGTTTTTATTACTATTTCAAATTTTTTATTTATATTTTCCAAATCATTTTGGACTTTCTTTCTTAATGTTATCTCTTTTGAGAGTTTTTTATTTCTTAATATTACAAATATTATAAAGGCAGTTACAAAGATAAAAATAGTAGATGATGAAACTATTTTATAGTAGAAATCCCTTTTTATTACTCTAAGTTCGGGTGAGTCTATGTGTTTGACAATATGTCCTATATAATGCCCGTCAACCCCATTTAGGGGGATAAAAATAAGTGAACACATTTTTTTATCCTCTTCAAAGTTTATGGCAAAAGGCTTTATATGGGCATCCCCCTTATAAAGGTCTTTTTTTATAATCTCCAAAGCATATTTATCGAGAATACTATTTGGCAGATTAATATCAAAGTAAAGGTCATTATTATCCGATATTTTTCTAAACTTTTTCTTGAATAATTGTTTGTCTATAGGCTTAAGTGCTTCTCCATGATATATAACCGTAAATCGGCTTTTTAGCTCATTTGAAAGATATTGGAGATAGTTTTCTATCGGGACACTTGTTTCTACACTGCCAATATATATATTGTTATAAAAAAGAGGGAAGATAAATCTGAATCCCCCTTCGTGCGCACCTACTTCATAGCCCGAAATAAATTTTTGCTCTTTGGTAATTTTTTTTATTAATGGCCTTATATCTGCGAGATAATCTCCATATTTGTTAGGCATGTGCATTCTTAAAAAGCTGTAGCCGTCGTGTGTGTGAAAATGGATTTGGGTAAAGCCGATTTTTTTTAATTCCTCATATATGCTGCTGAATTTTGTCTCTAAAAGTTTTCTGTATTTATCTTCATCCTTTTTTAAATACATCCCTTTATACAACATCTCAAGAATTTCATTGTTTGTAATATAAGCGGAGTATAGAGTTTTGCTTGTATTTTCAAATACTTTGTAAATGCTGTTGTATCCTGTCTCAAATTCATTGATAATTTTTGAGTTGTAATTGTTTATAAGATTATCATAGGATTGTTTATCAAAATAAAAATATGTCATAATTGACATGGATAACAGAAACAATACGGTTAAAAATAAATTAAAAATAAATTTTTGCAAAATGCTACCCCTATCTCTTTTATTAAATAATAGCACAAAAATAGAGTAACAGGAATATTTTTTGTTACTTTTTTTGGATTTTTAGGTTGCTTAAAACTTCGCTTAAATGTTTTACCTTTACATTGACACCTTTTTGTTTGAGACCGCCGTCAATCTGCATTACACATCCGGGGCAGTCGGTCAATAGACAGTCTGCCTTAGTGTTAATTATATTTTCAATCTTTTTATCAAGGATTCCTGCCGAGATACCTGGATAATCTACTGAAAATGAGCCTCCAAAGCCGCAGCAAACATCACTATCCTTTAAAGGTATAAAATTTTCTCCGAATGTTTCCTTTAAAAATTCTTCCGGCACAAATCCTAAGCCTCTGCCTTGATGACAAGGTGTGTGGTAGGTATACTTTTTATCATCTTCATTTTGAAAGCGGATATTGTTTATCTTTAAAAAATTGGCAAATGACATTACCTTTTTACCAATTTTTTCCGATTTTTTAAATTCTGCAATATAGTCGAGGGTATATTTTTTAAAATCTTCCTTGATAGCCATTCCACAGCTTGGACACAATACCAAAAATGCTTCATAATCGTCAGGGTTGCCCATATGTTTTATATTTTTCAATATTGTTTTTTTCCCGCTTTCTCCATCCCCTGCGTGTATTGCCGGCAGTCCGCAACAGACTTGAGCTTTAGGAATATCCACCTGATAACCTGTTTTTTGTAAAACCTCTACCATAGATACCCCCATATCAGGGAAAAAATATTCTACGGCACATCCTGGGTAGAAAAATACTTTTTTTGAAGATTTAAACTCACCAAATTTTTTTTCTGTGAAAAGCTCGCTAAATGTTTTTGTCTTAATTGAAGGTAATTTTCTAAAATTATGCTCTTTAGGGATGTAAGGAATGTTTTTAATATTTTCTTTGGTCTCATCAAGCATAGGTTTTTGTAAAAATGAGGCTGTCTTCATTGCTGTTTTGAAAACTGCAGGATTTTTCATTACAGCAGAGTAAATAAATTTTTTAACGGGGTTAACTGAATATTTTTTACCCATATAAACATTTAAATCTGAGATAATCGATTGTAAATCTATCCCGGCGGGGCAGTTGAAAGAGCAGGCTTTGCAGCCGATACAAAGGCTTAGTATTTCTTTTGCTTTCTTTTCATCATGAAGCATCGAAGTCAAAATAAGTCCAATTGCACCAATATAAATATCTCCAAAGACATGACCTCCCACCATTTCATAAGCAGGGCATACGTTTGCACATGAGCCGCATCTTATACATTTTAATGCATCTTTTAAAAAAGGATGTTCAAAGAAGCTCAACCTGCCATTATCCAGAAATATATAGTAAGTGTGTTTATTTCCTGTATCGCTTTTAAATGAAGGGTTTGAGCCTTTTATCCATGTCACGTATGTGCTTATGTTTTGACCGGTGGCGCTTTTAGGTAAAAGTCTTATTATTTTCATTGCATCGGAAAAGTTTTTAACAAGTTTTTCATATCCTACCAATACTATATGTACAGGAGGGACAGTAGAGGATAGTCTTGCATTCCCCTCATTTGTAACTATTCCGATTGTGCCTGAAGATGCAACTGCTACATTTGCACCGGTTATCCCTACTGCAGCCTTGAAATAGTATTCTCTCAGATATTTTCTTGCTATTTTGACCATCTTGTCTATGTCATCGGGGTTAATCTTTTCCCCTGTATGTTTTTCAAAAATTTTTGCTACCTGCTGTCTTGTTTTGTGTATTGCAGGCATAACCATATGTGAGGGATGCTCTCCTGCAATTTGTAAAATCCACTCTCCAAGGTCAGTTTCAATCGGTTTAAGCCCCTGTTTTTCAAGATAATGATTGAGCTTTATCTCTTCGCTTGTCATAGATTTTGATTTAACAATATATTCTGCATTATGTTTTTTACAGATTTCAGTAATAAGTTTATTTGCAGTTAAAGCATCTTCTGCGTGTAAAACCGTACATCCAGATTTTTCAACATGCTGCTTAAACTCTTCAAACAGGGCTATAATCTCTTCTTTACTGAAATCTTTTGATTTGTAGATGTCATTTCTCAGTTTAAAAAAGTCAAGTCCCGTAAGGGCATTTTGCCTTGATACTTTGTAATTGGATGCAAAATTTTTAAGATTTGTATAAAGTACTTTATCATTTAATTTCTTTTTAACTTCCTGCTTTATTTTCATATTTGTTGACTCCTATAAATCTTCTATAATGTAGCAAGTAAGGGAGACAGGCCCATGAACACCTATCGTCAAGACCCTTTCAATGTCTGCTGTCCTGCTTGCACCTGTAATAAATGCGATATATGCATTGTCGGCACTGTTTTTATCGTTCATATATGAAACTATATTTTCAAGTTTTGCAACCATATTTGAAGCATAAATTACGAGAGATAGATTTTCAGCCAAAGTAGTAGCCAATCTGATTTTTTCTTCAGTGCTGTCTACTACAAGCGTCCCTGTTTCTGCTATTGCAAAGTCAGCATTAACAATTGCATCTTTAATTCCTGACTCATCAAACTCACACTCTTTGTTAAAAGATTTAAAAGGGGTATTAAGACTTACAAAAGCAAAATTTTTCTCTTTTAAAATATTTTTAAAAGCCTCTTTATCAGTTTTTATGCAGATAGTTTGGACATCTTTAGCTTTTTCTATGAATTTTTCCAAAAGTGTATCGGTATTGGTCATAAATTACTCCATTGAAATTGGTTATACCAATATTAACAAAAAGGCACTGTGTATGTCAACAATTTTTTATAAATACGATGATTAAACTTTTAGGTTATTCTTGTTGTTAGTTTATTATAAAAAAAGATATTAAAAATAGTCAAATTTTTGAATAAATTTTATAAAAAAGTTAAATTTTTACATAGCGTTATCTTTATTGTGGATGAATTAATATTTGATTGTTTGTTTTATGGTTTGTAATAATGCAGTTAGAACAATGTTTGTTAAATTTAATAGTTTAATAAAAA
>NZ_JAJAFU010000018.1 GCF_020480685.1 Deferrivibrio essentukiensis | reverse complement strand
AAAAAAAATAAAAAAAAGCTTGACATGGAAAAGATATTTTATTAATATCCACATCCGCCTCAAGTAGAGGCGATTAGGCTGGCGTAGCTCAATCGGTAGAGCAGCTGACTTGTAATCAGCAGGTTGGGGGTTCAATTCCCTTCGCCAGCTTTAATTTTTTTGGGGAGATGCCCGAGCGGCCAAAGGGAGCAGACTGTAAATCTGCCGGCGATTGCCTTCGGAGGTTCGAATCCTCCTCTCCCCATTTTTTTGCGGGTGTAGCTCAGTTGGCTAGAGCATCAGCCTTCCAAGCTGAGGGTCACGGGTTCAAGTCCCGTTACCCGCTTAATTTTTTATAGGGGACCAAAAATAAGGACGAAGAGACAGGTAGTCTTCGTCTGCTTTTTTGTATATAAAACGCCCATGTGGCTCAGTCGGTTAGAGCGCGTCCTTGGTAAGGACGAGGTCACCGGTTCAATTCCGGTCATGGGCTTAAATCAAAGTCGGAGGGAGAACTATGGCAAAGCAGAAGTTCGAAAGGAAGAAACCTCACGTTAATGTAGGGACGATAGGTCACGTTGACCATGGTAAGACTACATTGACAGCAGCTATTACCTCAGTTTTGGCACATAAGGGTTTGGCTGAGTTTGTAGATTATGGTAATATTGACAAGGCTCCTGAGGAGCGTGAGAGAGGTATTACTATTGCTACAGCGCATGTTGAGTATGAGAGTGAGAAGCGTCACTATGCACACGTAGACTGTCCTGGTCACGCTGACTATGTAAAGAACATGATTACAGGTGCAGCGCAGATGGACGGAGCTATATTGGTAGTAAGTGCAGCAGATGGTCCTATGCCACAGACAAGAGAGCATATACTTTTGGCACGTCAGGTAGGAGTTCCTTATATTGTAGTATTTATGAACAAAGTAGATATGGTAGATGATGAGGAGCTTTTAGAGCTTGTCGAGCTTGAGATTAGGGACTTATTGAGTACATATGAGTTTCCTGGAGATGATATACCAATTATCAAAGGTAGTGCATTGAAGGCGTTGGAGAATCCAACAGATGAGAAGTGGGCTGGAGCGATTCTTGAGCTTGTTCAGGCATTGGATGATTATGTACCTGAGCCACAGAGAGATATTGATAAGCCTTTCTTGATGCCGATAGAGGATGTTTTCAGTATATCAGGTAGAGGAACAGTTGTAACAGGTAGAGTTGAGAAGGGTGTAGTTAAGGTTGGAGATGAAGTAGAGATAGTAGGTATTAAGGAGACTCAGAAGACGGTAGTAACTGGTGTAGAGATGTTCCGTAAGATACTTGATGAAGGTGTAGCAGGGGATAATGTTGGTGTACTTCTTAGAGGAATTAAGAAGGATGAGGTAGAGCGTGGTCAGGTATTGGCTAAGCCTGGTAGCATTACACCGCATAGAAGATTTAAGTGTGAGGCATATATATTGACTAAGGAAGAAGGTGGTCGTCATACGCCATTTTTCAGTGGATACAGACCACAGTTTTACTTCAGGACGACAGATGTAACTGGAGTAGTTACATTGCCTGAGGGAGTAGAGATGGTAATGCCTGGAGATAATATAAGCTGTGAAGTTAATTTGATACAGCCGATAGCAATGGATCAGGGATTACGCTTTGCGATTCGTGAAGGTGGTAGAACAGTTGGTGCTGGCGTAGTTACTGAAATAATAGAATAGGTGTCTTAAATGAGAGATATAGTAATTTTAGCTTGTGGCGAGTGTAAAAACAGAAATTACACTACAACAAAAAATAAAAAGACTACAACTGGTAAGTTGGAATTTAAAAAGTTTTGCAAACATTGCAGGACACATACTTTGCATAAGGAAACAAAATAAATAAAGTAGGCCAGTAGCTCAATTGGCAGAGCACCGGTCTCCAAAACCGGGGGCTGGGGGTTCGAGTCCCTCCTGGCCTGCCATTTTATAGGGGATTAATGTGGCAAATGTCGGCACTTTTTTAAAAGAAGTTAAAGAAGAGCTTCAGAAGGTAACATGGGCTGGTAAGGAAGAGACAATTGGTACGACTGTGGTTGTCCTTGTTCTCGTTATTTTGATATCTGTTTTTATAGGTATTGTCGATATCGGGCTCTCTAAAATTATACAGTTTATCGTAGGTTAATAAAAGATGTCGAAGAATTGGTATGTAGTTCACACTTACTCAGGTTTTGAAAAAAGGGTAAAACAGCTCTTAGAGGAGCGTATTAAGAATGAGCATCTTGAAGACCAGATAGATGATATTCTTATACCAACCGAGGATGTTGTTGAGCTCAAGAAAGGGAAGAAAAAGATTAGTAAAAAGAAAACTTTCCCTGGTTATATTCTTGTGCATATGGAGATGAACACTACAAATTGGCATAAGGTTAAGTCTATTCCTAAGGTTACCGGTTTTGTGGGTGGAATAAATCCTGTCCCTATTCCTGAGGAAGATGTTAAGGCAATGATTGACCTTGCAAAATCCCAGGCACCAAGAATGGCTTCGAAATATATGAAAGGGGATACTGTTGAGGTAATAGATGGACCTTTCAGCGGTTTTAATGGTGTTGTGGATGAGGTTAATCCTGAGAAAGAAAAGGTTAGAGTTATAGTCAGTATATTCGGGAGACAGACTCCTATTGAGCTTGACTATCTGCAAATTAAAAGAGTTGGATAGATTTTGGAGGAAAATAAATGGCTAAGAAGGTAATGGGTCAAATAAAATTACAAATTCCTGCAGGTAAGGCAAATCCTGCACCTCCTGTTGGTCCTGCATTGGGTCAGAGAGGGGTTAATATTATGGAATTTTGTAAGCAGTTTAATGCTGCAACACAAAATATGGGTGATATGGTTATCCCTGTTATTATTACAGTTTTTGAAGATAGATCTTTTACATTTATAACAAAAACTCCGCCGGTTACTAACCTTATTAAAAAGGAGCTTAGTATTCAGAGCGGTTCAAGTAATCCTAACAAACAAAAAGTTGGGAAATTGACTAAAGAGCAACTTAAGAAGATTGCAGAGATTAAGTTGCCGGACTTAAATACTAAAGACATTGAACAGGCTATGAAAATAGTAGCCGGCTCTGCCCGCAGCATGGGCATAGAAGTAGAAATGTAAATGAGAGGGTAAAGATGCCAAGAAGAGGTAAGAAATATAAAGAAGCTATCGCTAAAATTGACAGACTTAAGCTTTATGAGCTTGAAGAAGCGATAGAGATAGCTAAAAATACGGCTTATGCAAAGTTTGATGAAACTGTTGATGCGGCAATAAAGCTTGGAGTAGATCCAAGACATGCTGATCAGATGGTTAGGGGTTCGGTAACCCTACCGCATGGTACAGGAAAGCAGGTAAAAGTGTTGGTTTTTGCAAAAGGTGACAAGGCAAAAGAAGCTCAAGAGGCAGGGGCTGATTATGTCGGTGACAGTGATCTTGTTAGTAAGATCCAAGGTGGTTGGTTTGACTTTGACAAGGTAGTTGCAACGCCAGATATGATGGCGGAAGTTGGTAAGTTGGGAAAAGTTTTAGGACCAAGAGGTCTTATGCCTAACCCAAAGGTAGGTACAGTTACAAATGATGTTAAAAAAGTTGTTACTGATTTGAAGGCAGGTATGATTCAGTACAGAGTTGACAAGGCTGGTATAGTTCATGCACCTGTTGGAAAGAAAAGTTTTGAAACAAAAAAGCTTGTTGAAAACTTTATGGTTTTGCTTGAGTCGCTGGTCAAGGCAAAACCTGCTTCAGCTAAAGGGCAGTATATAAGAAGTATCACAATTTCCACTACAATGGGCCCTGGTGTTAAAGTAGACCAGCAAAAAGCTGTAGCACTTATCTAAAAAGGACTAAACTCTGGTTGGAGAAGCAGGTGCTGTTAAGCGTAAATCCTGTGGAAACCGGTTTTGATATATAAGCCGGAGTTTAAGGAGGAAAATTTGAAAAAGAGTGACAAGGAAAAACTCGTCCAAGAACTCACTGAGAAAACCTCTGAAATGTCAGCCCTGTTTCTTGCTTCATATAAAGGGATGACATATACAGAGCTTAGTAACGTTCGCAACTCTATCAAGTCCAGCGGACACGACTTTAGAGTTGTTAAAAATAGACTATTAAAGCTTGCCCTTAAAAATAACAACATTGAAGGGCTTGATGAATACCTTGTTGAACCAACTGCCTGTGCAATTGTTTTTGGAGATCCTGCATCTGTTGCGAAGGAATTCAAAAAATATGCAAAAGATTACAAAAATTTCGACATAAAAGCCGGATATTTTGAAGGTACTGCCTTAAGTAAAGAGGATGTAATTGCTCTTGCTGATTTGCCTTCAAGAGAGGAGCTTCTTGCGAAGATGCTTGGCTCTATGTCAGCACCTACAAGAAACTTTGTTTCACTTCTTGCAAACATACCAAGAAGTCTGCTTAATGTACTTAATGCAATTAAAGATAAGAAAGAAAATAATTAATGGAGGATATTTACTATGTCCATAACTAAAGAACAAGTAATTGAATTTATCGAAAATATGACTGTTATTCAGTTGGCTGAATTTGTAAAGGAGCTTGAAGATAAGTTTGGTGTTTCTGCTGCTGCTCCTGTTGCTATGGTTGCTGGTGCTGCTCCTGCAGCTGGTGGCGCTGAAGCTGCTGAAGAAAAAACTGAATTTGACGTTATCTTAACAAGTGGTGGCGATAAGAAAGTTCAGGTTATCAAAGTTGTAAGAGAGCTTACTGGACTTGGATTAAAAGAGGCCAAGGCATTAGTTGACGAAGCTCCAAAACCAGTTAAAGAAGGTATCAAGAAAGAAGAAGCTGAGCAGATTAAGGCTAAGCTTGAAGAAGCTGGCGCTTCAGTTGAAATTAAGTAATTTAAGATATTAATAAGTTGTAGTTTTTGTAGGAGGCACTACGCCTCCTATTTTCCGTTTAAAATATTTCCGGCGGGTGGAAAGCATGAATAAATCCTTAATTCCCAAGAGTAGATTAAATTTTTCAAAAATAAAACACGTTATTGACCTACCAGATCTGGTTGAGGTCCAAAAAAACTCATACAGAGATTTTTTACAGGCTGAAGTTGCACCTGATAAACGTGAGCTGAAAGGGCTTGAGCAGGTGTTTACAGAGATATTTCCCATTACTGATTTCAATGAGACTTCAATTCTTGAATATGTAAGCTATACAATAGAGAAACCTAAATACTCAGCCAGAGAGGCAATAGAAAGAAAAGCGACATTTGCAGCTCCGGTAAAAATAAAGGTAAGACTTGTAAATTATGATATAGATGAAGAAACAGGTGAAAAAAGTGTCCTTTCAGCCAAGGAGTCAGATGTCTATATTTGTGACATCCCACTTATGACTGACAGGGGTACATTTGTAATAAATGGTGTGGAGAGGGTTATCGTTAACCAGCTGCATAGATCACCTGGGATATTCTTTGAGGATACAACAGCAGGCAAGAGTGTTGTTGAAAAGCATATTTACAGTGCGAGAATTATTCCTTACAGAGGTTCATGGATAGATTTTGAGTTTGATACCAAGAACATAATGTATGTTCGTATTGATAAAAAGAGAAAGATTCCTGTTACTGTCCTTTTGAAAGCACTTGGGCTGACAGATCAAGATATATTAAAAACATACTACGAAACTGAAACCGTAATTATCAAAGGGGATGAGCTATATAAAGAATTTGACCCTGAGAAGATTGTAGGTAGAAGAAACAGTATGGATATTTCCGATACGGAAGGGAATGTCGTAGTAAAAGCAGGGCATAAGATAACAAAGGCTGCAAGAAAGAGGCTTGTCAAAGCTGAAATAAAAGATTATCCGATTACATTTCAGGATCTTCAGGAAACATTTATAGCTGATGATATCATGGATGAAAACGGTGAAGTAATTTGCGAGTCAAACACATCTCTTTCTGAAGAACTTTTAGAAAAGATTATCGATTCGGGGATTAAATCTTTTAAAGTATTGTTTATTGATAGGCAAAATAGTGACAGTGCTATTAGGGATGTCTTGAGTATGGATAAGGTTAGCTCTCAAGAAGAGGCGTTAATCGAAATCTACAAAAAACTCAGACCCGGTGAGCCTGCTACTATAGAAACAGCCACCGCACTTTTTGAAAACCTGTTTTTTAATGACAGACGTTATGACCTTTCAAAAGTCGGAAGATTAAAAATAAATAAAAGACTCAAGCTTGATGTCCCCCTTGAAACAACTACTCTTACAAAAGAGGATATTGTTGAAACTGTGAGAGTTTTAAATAACATAAGGCTTGGTCTTGATAACGTAGATGATATAGACCACCTTGGTCATAGAAGGGTAAGGGCTGTGGGTGAGCAGCTTCAAAACCACATAAGAATAGGTCTTGCAAGGATGGAGAAGACTGTTCGTGAAAGAATGAGTATTCATGAGATTGAAGAACTTACTCCACAAGACTTGCTCAATTCAAAACCTTTATCAGCTTCAATTAAAGAGTTTTTCGGAAGTTATCAATTATCACAATTTATGGATCAGACTAACCCTCTTAGTGAGGTTACTCACAAAAGAAGATTGTCTGCCCTTGGACCCGGTGGTTTAAACAGAGAGAGAGCAGGCTTTGAGGTAAGGGACGTTCATACTTCAAGTTACGGTAGGCTATGTCCTATTGAAACTCCTGAAGGACCAAATATCGGTCTTATTACTTCGTTGACTACTTATGCAAGGATAAATGAGTTTGGTTTTATAGAAACACCATATAGAAAGGTAGTTGATGGAAGAGTAACTGATGAAGTAGTGTACATGTCTGCTATTGAGGAAGAGGATTATTATATTGCTCAGGCAAACGCATTGCTTGATGAAGATAGTAGATTTGTTAAAGACTATATTGCAGCAAGACATAAAGGTGAGTCTTTGTCTGCACCGAAAGAGCTTATCAACTATATGGACGTTGCTCCAATGCAGATTGTATCTGTATCTACGGCACTTATTCCATTTTTGGAACATGATGATGCAAACAGGGCATTGATGGGTTCTAACATGCAGCGTCAAGCTGTACCGCTTATCAAGACGAGTGCTCCGATTGTAGGGACGGGGCTTGAGAAAAAGGTTGCAGTTGATTCAGGTGCGGCAATAGTTGCTAAAAACGCTGGTTATGTGGAATATGTTGACTCTATGAGAATTGTTATCAGATTTGAGAAGGATGGACAATTTGGAATAGATGTATATGACCTTGATAAATATAGAAGAACTAACCAAGAAACTTGTATAAATTACAAACCGATTGTTAAGAAGGGGAGTTTTGTCGAAAAAGGGCAGCCTATTGCAGATGGACCATCTACAGACATGGGTGAGCTTGCACTTGGTAAAAATATCGTGGTGGCCTTCATGCCTTGGATGGGATATAACTACGAGGACTCTATACTTGTTTCTCAGAAACTGGTTAAGGAAGATGCCTTTACTTCAATTCATATTGAAGAGTATGAAATAGAAGCAAGGGATACCAAATTAGGACCTGAAGAGATAACAAGGGATATTCCTAATGTTAGTGAAGAGGCTGTAAAAGACCTTGATGAAAGTGGTATCATTAGAATTGGTGCCAAGGTTTCTGAAGGGGATATTTTAGTCGGTAAGGTAACACCTAAGGGTGAATCTCAGGCTACTCCTGAAGAAAAACTTCTTAGAGCAATATTTGGCGAGAAAGCCGGAGATGTAAAAGATGCTTCTCTAAGAGTGCCACCTGGAGTTAATGGTACTGTTGTTGATGTGCAAGTAATGACAAGGCGTGGTATTGAGAAGGATGAGCGTACTGAGCAGATTGAAAAATCAGAATATGAAAGGCTAAAAGAGGGGCACAAAAAAGAGCTTGAAGCTATAGAGATTGGAAGAAAGAAAAAAATTATCTCTCTTTTGAAGGATAGAAAGCTAATTGAAGACTATGAAACTGATAATGGAGTCTTAAAATCAGGGACGGTTTTAGATGAAGATACATTGCTTAATCTAAATTATTCGGACTTAATACTTCTTCCTGTAGAGAACAAAAGTGAAATTGAAGACAAAATAGCAAAAATAAATGTGATCTATTTTGAAAGGGTAAAAAGAGCTGAAGAAAACTTTAAAGATAAAAGAAATAAGATAGAAAAGGGTGATGAACTGCCGGCCGGTGTTTTAAAGTCGGTTAGGGTCTTTATCGCAATCAAGAGAAAGTTGATGGTTGGTGATAAGATGGCAGGTCGTCACGGTAACAAAGGTGTTATTTCAAGAGTACTTCCTGAAGCTGACATGCCGTATCTTCCTGATGGTACGCCTGTTGAGATAGTTTTAAACCCGTTGGGCGTTCCTTCAAGGATGAACGTTGGGCAGGTACTTGAAACACATCTTGGATGGGCTGCAAAAGCTCTCGGCTTGCATGTAGCTACTCCTGTCTTTGATGGAGCTAAAGAGAGCGATATCAAAGAACTGCTCAAAAAGGCAGGCTTTAATGAAGATGGTCAGACTATTCTATACGATGGTAGGACGGGAGAGCCTTTTGATAGAGAAGTTACCGTTGGTGTTATGTACATGTTGAAACTTCACCACCTTGTTGAAACCAAAATTCACGCAAGGTCTACCGGGCCATACTCACTTGTAACTCAGCAACCGCTTGGAGGTAAAGCTCAGTTTGGTGGTCAGAGACTTGGTGAGATGGAGGTTTGGGCACTTGAGGCTTACGGTGCATCACATATTTTACAAGAGATGTTGACTGTTAAATCTGATGATGTTGAAGGTAGGACAAAGGTGTATGAGTCTATAGTAAACGGTAACTTGAGTTTTAAGGCAAGTATGCCTGAATCCTTTAATGTACTTATAAAAGAGCTCCAAGGTCTTGGTCTTGATGTTGAACTTTTGACCAAGGAAGATTTAAAAAATGAAGAAAATAATGAAGAATAATATATTTGGAGGGCTACGTGTCAACTGTTAGAGTTAATCCATTTAAGGATGAAAAAGGCCCAGTTTTCTTTGATGCCATAAGAATAAAAATCGCTTCTCCTGATAAGATTAGAAGCTGGTCTAATGGAGAGGTTACTAAACCTGAAACGATTAATTACAGGACATTCAAGCCTGAAAGGGATGGCTTGTTTTGTGCCAAAATATTTGGACCTGTAAAAGACTGGGAATGTCTTTGTGGGAAATATAAAAGGATGAAACACAGAGGCATTGTTTGTGAAAAATGTGGTGTTGAGGTAATCCAGTCTAAAGTTAGAAGAGAGAGGATGGGGCATATAGAGCTTGCTTCACCTGTTGTGCATATATGGTTTTTTAAAGGTAGCCCAAGTAGGATAGGTGCTGTCTTAGATTTAAATATCAAAGATATTGAGAGAGTGACATATTTTGAATCATATATAGTAATTGACCCTAAATCTACACCTCTCAAAGAAAGGGAACTTTTAAGTGAAGAAAGGTATAGAAAGCTTGTTGAAGAGTATGGCCCAAATGCTTTTGTTGCGAAGATGGGTGCAGAGGCCATTAAAGAACTTATAAAGAAAGTAGATATAGACTTGACAATTTTGGAGCTTAAAACTGAGCTTAAGGAAACTAATAGTGTTCAAAAGAAACTCAAAATTGCAAAAAGGCTAAGAGTTTTAGAATCGTTCAGGAGAAGTGGTAACAAGCCTGAATGGATGGTTTTGGATGTGATTCCGGTAATTCCACCTGAGCTTAGACCTCTTGTCCCTCTTGACGGAGGAAGGTTTGCTACAAGTGATTTAAATGATTTATATAGAAGGGTTATTAATAGAAATAACCGTCTTAGAAAACTGATTGAGTTGAATGCTCCTGAAATTATTATTAGAAATGAAAAAAGGATGCTTCAAGAGTCAGTGGACGCACTTTTTGATAATGGAAGGCGTGGAAGGGTTATTAGAGGTTCAAATAAGCGTCCACTTAAATCATTAAGTGATATGATTAAAGGTAAGCAGGGTAGATTCAGACAAAACCTTCTCGGTAAAAGGGTTGACTATTCAGGTCGTTCTGTAATTGTCGCCGGTCCTACCCTTGAGATGCATCAGTGCGGTATCCCTAAGCTTATGGCTCTGGAGCTTTTCAAGCCTTTTATTTATTACAAGCTTGAAAAAGAAAAAGGGATAGCAACTACAATTAAACAAGCCAAAAGAATGGTTGAAGAGCAGAGACCAGAAGTGTGGGATGTTTTGGAAGAGGTTATTCAAGAGCATCCGGTATTGCTAAACAGGGCGCCTACTCTTCACAGGTTAGGTATCCAGGCATTTGAGCCTAAACTTATAGAAGGTAAAGCTATACAGCTACACCCACTTGTTTGTCCTGCATTTAATGCTGACTTTGATGGGGACCAGATGGCTGTTCACGTGCCTCTTTCTGTGGAAGCTCAACTTGAGGCAAGGACTTTGATGCTTTCTGCATATAATATTTTGTCACCTGCAAACGGTAAACCATTAGCGGTACCTACTCAGGATATGGTTCTTGGAATTTACTATCTCACCAGAGGTATGAAAAATGCCAAAGGATGTGGTAAAACTTACGCAAGCCCTGAGGAAGTTATCATAGCGTACGATCAAGGGCAACTTGATTTACATGCTGAGATTAAGGTTAGGATTAATGGTAAAATTTATGATACCGTAACTGGTAGAGTTATTCTCTTTAACCATGTTCCTGAAGGTGTAGAGTTTGATAAGATAAATCAGATTCTCGGTAAAAAAGATTTGGTTAAGCTGGTAGAATATATTTATAATAAACTCGGTAATTATCAGACAGTTAAATTTCTTGATAGTATTAAGAATTTAGGGTTCAGTTATGCAGCTAAGGCAGGTTTCTCAATATGTATTGATGACCTTGTAATCCCTGCAGAAAAAACAAAAATTATTGAAGAGGCAACAAAGGCAGTAAGGGATATAGAAGAACACTACAGGGAAGGTGCTTTAACTGCAGGTGAAAGATACAACCAGATAATTGATATATGGTCAAAGGCTAATGATACCATCACTGACTACCTGATGAAAGGTCTTGAGAGCATGGGTGGTGATAAGAGTGCTACTAATAAAAGGGATAAGTATTATAATCCTATTTATGTGATGGCTCACTCCGGTGCAAGGGGTAGTAAGGCTCAGATTAGTCAGCTTGCCGGTATGAGGGGTTTGATGGCTAAGCCTTCCGGTGAGATTATTGAAACTCCGATTACTGCAAATTTTAGAGATGGACTAACAGTTTTGCAGTACTTTATTTCTACTCACGGTGCAAGGAAAGGTCTTGCAGATACTGCTCTTAAAACTGCAAATGCCGGTTACTTGACCAGAAGGTTAGTCGATGTAGCTCAAGACGTTATTATATCGGCAGAGGACTGTGGAACAATCAAAGGCGTTGAAATAACAGCACTTTTGGAAGGTACAGATGTAATAGAAAGTCTTGGTGAAAGGATCTACGGTAGGTACGCTCTTGAAGATATTTATGACCCAATTACTGATGAGCTTTTGGTAGAGGCAAATACTCTACTTTTAGAGGATGAAGTTAAAAAGATTGAAAAAGCCGGTATCGATAGAGTAAAAGTTCGTTCAGTTCTTACTTGTGAAATGGAGTATGGAGTTTGTAAGCACTGTTATGGTTTAGATTTATCAACAAAAAGGGAAATAGAAACAGGTGAAGCTGTAGGTATTATGGCTGCACAGTCAATTGGTGAGCCTGGTACTCAGCTCACAATGAGAACATTCCACATTGGTGGTGCTGCTTCAGCTACTGCTGAAGAGTCAAGCCTTATTGCCAAACTTGGCGGTGTGGCAAAGTTTGAAGAAGTAAAATATGTAAAGAATAGACTTGGACAAAATGTCGTTCTTAACAGGAATGGTGTTCTTAAAATTGTAGATAAAGATGGCAGATCTATTGAAAAATATAATATTTCATACGGTACAAAGCTGCTTGTAGAAGATGGGCAGGAAATTAAGCAGGGTACCATTTTGGCAGAATGGGATCCTTATGCTGCTGTGATAATGACAGAATATCAGGGTAAAGTTGCCTTTGGTGATATTATTGAGGGTGAAACACTTAAAGAAGATATCGACCCTATTACAGGACTTGCTCAAAAAGTAATTATTAGCAATACGAGAGATAAAAAGCAGCCACGTGTATCAATTAAGGATGAAAGCAATAAAACTGTTCAAAGGTATATACTTCCTGTTGGAGCTATTATTACGGTTGAAGAGGGAGCTGAAGTTTACCCTGGTGATATTATAGCAAAAATTCCAATGGAGACACAAAAAACCAAAGATATTACAGTAGGTCTTCCTCGTGTTGCTGAGTTATTTGAAGCCAGAAAACCGAAAGAGCCAGCTGTCATTGCAGAAATTGACGGTGTGGTTTCGATAGAAAATACAGCCAGAGGTATTAGAAAAGTTACTATAGTAAATGAGGAAACAGGGGACAAGAAAAGTTACAATATTTCTGTTCAGAAATATATCAATGTTCGTGACGGGGATAGAGTTAAAGCAGGTGAAGCCCTTGTTGATGGACTTGTTAATCCTCATGACATTTTGAGTATTTTGGGTGAAGATGAATTGCAAAAGTACCTTGTAAATGAAATTCAGGAAGTTTACAAAAAGCAGGGTGTATCTATTAATGACAAACATATAGAAGTAATTGTTAGACAGATGCTTAAAAAAGTAATTATAGAAGAGGTTGGAGATTCTGACTTTATGCCTAATGAAGAAGTGTATAAATCAGAGTTTATTAAAGTACAGCAGAAGATAATTGCTGAAGGTGGTATCCCTCCAAAAGGTAGACCAATTTTGCAGGGTATAACAAAGGCTGCACTTAATACTGAAAGCTTTATCTCCGCTGCAAGTTTCCAGGAAACAACAAGGATTCTTACTGATGCGGCATGTACCGGAAAGATAGACCACTTAAGGGGCCTTAAGGAAAATGTGATTATGGGTAAGCTCATTCCTGCCGGTACGGGGACCGACAGAATCCAATCTGAAAAATTCAGATTTCTGAAAAATAGTTAACAATTCAGGGGGGCAACCCCCTTTTTTTGACAAAATAAAAACTTGACATGTAATAAAAGCGCTGATAATATCTGATGCTCATTTTGGAGAGTATTGTTTTGTACTTTTATATAAATTTGGAGGTGCTAGGTGCCAACGTTGAACCAACTTGTTAGGAAAGGTAGAGCTGTGGTGGAGAGTAAAACAAAATCGCCTGCTCTTAAGGAAAATCCTCAGAAAAGAGGTGTTTGTGTTAGGGTATATACTACCACACCAAAGAAACCAAACTCTGCTCTTAGGAAAGTTGCCAGGGTAAGGTTAACAAATGGAGTAGAGGTTACTGCATATATTCCTGGAATCGGACACAATTTGCAGGAACACTCTGTTGTATTGGTGAGAGGTGGTAGGGTAAAAGACTTACCTGGTGTTCGTTATAAGATTATTCGTGGAACGCTTGATGCTGGCGGGGTACAGAATAGGAAAAAAAGTCGCTCTAAATACGGGGCTAAAAGACCAAAGTAGGAGAAATAAGATATGGCTAGAAGAAGAGTAGCTAAAAAAAGAGAGGTTTTGCCTGATCCTTTATATGGAGAGGTTTTAGTGACAAAATTTATCAACTCTCTTATGTATGACGGCAAGAAATCTGTTGCAGAGAAAATATTCTATTCTGCACTTGAGATTATTAAGAATAAGACTCAGGAAGAAGGTATTGAAGTATTTAAGAAAGCTATTGATAATGTTAAGCCGCTTCTTGAAGTTAAATCAAGAAGAGTTGGTGGTGCAACTTATCAGGTGCCAATTGAGGTAAGGGCTGATAGAAAGCAGGCTCTTGCAATTAGATGGATTATCAATGCATCTAGGGCTAGAAAAGAGAAGACTATGGATGAAAGGCTTGCTGGCGAATTTATGGATGCCGCAGCTAATAAAGGTGCATCTGTTAAGAAGAGAGAAGATACTCATAAGATGGCTGAAGCTAACAAGGCTTTTGCACATTTTAGGTGGTAATTTAAGGAGGAATAAGTGGCAAGAAAGTACCCACTTGACAAGCAGCGCAATATTGGGATTATGGCCCATATTGATGCTGGAAAAACGACAACTACAGAGAGAATTTTATATTATACAGGTGTAAATTATAAGATTGGTGAAGTCCATGACGGTGCAGCCACTATGGACTGGATGGAGCAGGAGAAGGAAAGAGGGATTACTATTACTTCTGCGACTACACAGTGCTTTTGGAATAATCATAGGATAAACATCATTGATACTCCGGGGCACGTTGACTTTACAATTGAGGTTGAGAGATCGCTTAAGGTATTGGACGGTGCCGTTGCAGTATTTTGTGCTGTTGGCGGTGTTGAGCCTCAGTCTGAGACAGTTTGGCGTCAAGCTGACAAGTATCATGTTCCTCGAATTGCTTTTATAAATAAAATGGATAGAGTTGGTGCTGATTTTTATAATGTTGTTGAAATGATGAGAGATAGGCTTGGTGCCAGACCTCTTCCTATTCAGCTTCCTTGGGGTGCTGAGGATTCCTTTGAGGGTGTAATTGATCTTGTTAAGATGAAAGCAATTTCTTGGAAGGGTGACCAATTAGGTGCAAAATTTGAATATGTTGATATTCCTGCTGAATTAGCTGAGAAGGCAGAAGAGTATAGAAAAAATCTTATTGAAACTGTTTGTGAGGCAGATGAAGCTCTTATGGAAAAATATTTCGAAGGTGAAGAGCTTACTGAAGAGGAGATTAAAGCAGGATTAAGAAAAGGTACTATAAATTTGATGTTTAACCCTGTGCTTTGTGGTACGGCATTTAAAAATAAAGGTGTACAACCGCTACTTGATGCAGTGGTTGATTATATGCCATCACCTCTTGATGTGCCTGCAATAAAAGGTGTCAATCCGATAACTGGCGAAGAAGAGGTTAGAGAGTCTGATGATGATGCACCATTTGCTGCATTAGCGTTTAAAATTTTGACAGACCCTTATATGGGGCAGTTAACTTACTTTAGGGTGTATTCGGGCCATCTTGAAGCAGGAAGCTATGTTTTGAATTCAACTAAAGATAAAAAAGAAAGAGTTGGTCGTCTGCTTAAGATGCATGCTAATAAAAGGGAAGAGATTAAAGAGATTTATGCGGGTGATATTTGTGCGACGGTAGGTTTAAAATATACTACTACCGGTGATACTTTGTGTGCTGAAGATAAACCCGTAATTCTCGAGTCTATGGAATTCCCTGACCCTGTTATATCTGTTGCTATCGAGCCTAAGACAAAAGCTGACCAGGAAAAACTTTCCAGTGCACTTAACAAATTGGCTCAGGAAGACCCTTCTTTCAGAGTTAAGGTTGATGAGGAAACAGGTCAGACAATTATTTCTGGTATGGGTGAGCTTCACCTTGAGATTATTGTTGATAGACTTGTAAGAGAGTTTAAAGTAGAGGCGAATGTTGGTAATCCGCAGGTTGCCTACCGTGAAGCGATTAAGAAGAAAGTAAATCAAGAAGGTAAATATATTAAGCAATCAGGTGGTCGTGGTCAGTACGGCCATGTTTGGCTTGAGGTTGAGCCACTTGAAGCTGGGAAAGGTTTTGAGTTTGTCAACAAAATCGTGGGTGGTACTATTCCTAAGGAATATATACCTGCTGTTGAAAAGGGTGTACAAGAAGCGTGTGAAAGCGGTGTGTTAGCCGGTTTCCCTGTTGTTGATGTTAAAGTTACGCTTTATGACGGTTCTTACCACGAAGTTGACTCTTCTGAAATGGCTTTTAAGATTGCCGGTTCGATGTGTTTTAAAGAGGCAATGAGGAAGGCAAATCCTGTGCTTTTGGAGCCTATTATGAAAGTTGAAGTTGTTGTCCCAGATGAGTATATGGGGGACGTTATGGGTGACTTGAGCTCAAGAAGAGGAAGAATTGAAGGTATGGAAGCTCGCGGTAATGCTCAGGTTGTCAGATGTAATGTTCCTTTGAAAGAGATGTTTGGATATGCAACAGTTTTAAGATCTCTTACTCAGGGTAGAGCTACTTATACAATGATATTTGATCATTATGAGGAAGTACCAACAAATATTGCTGAAGAAATAATAAAGAGTAAAGGTTAGAGTTAGGAGGAAATTATGGCAAAGCAGAAGTTCGAAAGGAAGAAACCTCACGTTAATGTAGGAACGATAGGTCACGTTGACCATGGTAAGACTACATTGACAGCAGCTATTACCTCAGTTTTGGCACATAAGGGTTTGGCTGAGTTTGTAGATTATGGTAATATTGACAAGGCTCCTGAGGAGCGTGAGAGAGGTATTACTATTGCTACAGCGCATGTTGAGTATGAGAGTGAGAAGCGTCACTATGCACACGTAGACTGTCCTGGTCACGCTGACTATGTAAAGAACATGATTACAGGTGCAGCGCAGATGGACGGAGCTATATTGGTAGTAAGTGCAGCAGATGGTCCTATGCCACAGACAAGAGAGCATATACTTTTGGCACGTCAGGTAGGAGTTCCTTATATTGTAGTATTTATGAACAAAGTAGATATGGTAGATGATGAGGAGCTTTTAGAGCTTGTCGAGCTTGAGATTAGGGACTTATTGAGTACATATGAGTTTCCTGGAGATGATATACCAATTATCAAAGGTAGTGCATTGAAGGCGTTGGAGAATCCAACAGATGAGAAGTGGGCTGGAGCGATTCTTGAGCTTGTTCAGGCATTGGATGATTATGTACCTGAGCCACAGAGAGATATTGATAAGCCTTTCTTGATGCCGATAGAGGATGTTTTCAGTATATCAGGTAGAGGAACAGTTGTAACAGGTAGAGTTGAGAAGGGTGTAGTTAAGGTTGGAGATGAAGTAGAGATAGTAGGTATTAAGGAGACTCAGAAGACGGTAGTAACTGGTGTAGAGATGTTCCGTAAGATACTTGATGAAGGTGTAGCAGGGGATAATGTTGGTGTACTTCTTAGAGGAATTAAGAAGGATGAGGTAGAGCGTGGTCAGGTATTGGCTAAGCCTGGTAGCATTACACCGCATAGAAGATTTAAGTGTGAGGCATATATATTGACTAAGGAAGAAGGTGGTCGTCATACGCCATTTTTCAGTGGATACAGACCACAGTTTTACTTCAGGACGACAGATGTAACTGGAGTAGTTACATTGCCTGAGGGAGTAGAGATGGTAATGCCTGGAGATAATATAAGCTGTGAAGTTAATTTGATACAGCCGATAGCAATGGATCAGGGATTACGCTTTGCGATTCGTGAAGGTGGTAGAACAGTTGGTGCTGGCGTAGTTACTGAAATAATAGAATAACAGAGGGTATGATGAGCAGCCAGAAAATTCGCATTAAGCTCAAAGGCTATGATTATAAAATATTGGATAAAGCCGTAAGAGATATAGTTAATACAGCAAAAAGGACCGGTGCAAAAGTCATCGGTCCTATCCCCCTCCCTACAAGGATTGAGAAATTTACAATAATTAAATCTCCCCATGTAGATAAGGATGGTAGGGAACAGTTTGAGATTAGAACACACAAAAGATTAGTGGATATTTTTGAACACAATCCGCAGACGATAGATGCACTAATGAAACTTGAGTTGTCTGCAGGTGTGGATGTAGAAATAAAATTATAAGGTAGGGCTTGAAGATGTTTAAAGGGATAATTGGAAAAAAGGTTGGAATGACCCAGATATTTATGTCCGATGGGACTGTAATCCCGGTTACAGTAGTTGAGGCAGGCCCTTGTGTAGTGGTTCAGAAAAAAACAGTTGAGACTGACGGCTATAATGCTTTGCAACTTGGTTTTGGCAAAATATTAAAGGCTAAAAAAGTCAATAAGCCTATGGCTGGCCATTTTAAGAAAAATAACCTTGAGTTCTTTAAATTTTTAAAAGAATTCAGAACAGACAATGTCGGAGAATTTGAAGTTGGCCAGGAGATAAAAGTAGATATTTTTACTGAAGGTGAACTTGTTGATGTACAGGGTGTAAGTATTGGTAAAGGATTTCAGGGCGTTATAAAAAGACACGGCTTTGCCGGAGGTCCTGCTTCTCACGGTTCTGATTTCCACAGAGCACCTGGTTCAATTGGTATGTGTGAGTTTCCGGGCGAGACCCTTAAGGGCAAAAAGATGCCTGGAAGAATGGGCAATAAAACTGTTACTACACAAGGATTAAAGATTGCCAAAGTAATGGCAGATAAAAACGTGCTGCTTATTAAAGGATCTGTACCAGGACATAAGAATGGTATTATCTATATAAAGAAAAGCACAAAATCTAATAATTAAGGATAGAGGTAGTCATGGCTCTTGTAGAATTGAAAAACCTAAAGAATGAGAAGGTTGGAGAGATTGAAATTAATGATGCTATAATCTCTTACCCTGTAAAGCCTTGGCTTATGCATGAAGTAGTTGTAAAGCAACTTGCTGACAAAAGAGCAGGTACTCATGCGACAAAAAATAGAGCTAAAATTACAGGTGGTGGAAGAAAACCTTGGAAGCAGAAAGGTACTGGTAGGGCTCGTGCTGGTTCGATAAGATCCCCTTTATGGAGAGGTGGTGCGACTATTTTTGGTCCACAACCAAGAGATTATTCGATCAGTATGCCTAAGAAAAAGATGAGAAATGCATTAAAATCAGCTTTCAGGGCAAAGATTGAGGATGGTAGTATTGAATTTTTGGAATCTTTGGTTGTGGAAACAGGTAAAACCAAAGAAGCAGCACAAGTATTAAAAAATTTTGGTGCAGACAGAAGAGTCCTTTTAGTATTTGATGAATTGGAAGATTCATCAATTAGAGCTTTTAGGAATATTCCTAAAGTAAAACTTTTACATCTTGATGGAATTAATGTTTATGATCTTATTAATGCAGACAAAATATTTATCCTCCAGAGCTGCTTGCCAAAATTAACGGAGGTATTGTCCAAATGATAACTATTTATGATGTTATAAAAAAACCACTAATAACTGAAAAAGCTATCGATCTTAAGGAAAAGCTTAATCATGTTGTGTTTGCAGTTGATAAAAGAGCTAATAAGCATCTTATTAAAACTGCTGTAGAAAAACTTTTTGATGTTAAAGTGAAAGAAGTAAGAACTATGAACTTTAAAGGTAAAACAAAAAGATTTGGTTTGGTAGTTGGAAAACGTAACGACTGGAAAAAAGCTATAGTCGTTCTTGAAAATGACCAGAAACTTGAGTTTGTTTAGAGAGGAAAAATATGGGTATAAAGAGCTATAAACCAACTTCAGCTGGTGTTAGGTTTAGAACAGGTGACGACTATAAAGATGTTACCACAGATAAACCTTTTAAACCGCTAACTACCAGCCTAAAGAAGAAGAGCGGTAGAAATAATTATGGTAGAATTACTGTCAGACACCAAGGTGGCGGGCATAAAAAACTCTACAGGATTATAGATTTTAAAAGGGATAAAGAAAATATCCCAGCTAAAGTCAGAACAATAGAATATGATCCAAACAGAAGTGCAAGAATTGCTCTTTTGGCTTATGCAGATGGCGAGTATAGATACATTATCGCACCTATCGGACTAAAAGTCGGCGATACTGTATTGGCAGGTTCTGAAGCTGATATTAAACCTGGCAACTCATTGCAATTAAAAGATATCCCTGTTGGTACTATTGTTCACAATGTTGAAATGAGACCTGGAAAAGGTGGACAATTGGCGAGATCAGCAGGAACTTACTCTCAGCTTCTTTCAAAAGAAGGGACTTATTGCCACTTAAGGCTACCATCTGGAGAAATCAGACTTGTACTTGCTGAGTGCAAAGCTACTATTGGACAGGTAAGTAATCCTGAGCATGAAAATATCAAAATAGGTAAGGCAGGTCGGGCACGCTGGTTAGGTATTAGACCTACTGTAAGAGGGGTTGCAATGAACCCAATTGATCACCCACATGGTGGTGGTGAAGGTAGGACAAGTGGTGGTAGACATCCTGTTTCTCCATGGGGTATGCCAACCAAAGGTTACAAAACCAGAAAGAAGAATAAGCCTTCTAATAAATATATCGTTACAAAGCGTAAGTAAGGGGGTAAAAAGTGCCTAGATCGCTAAAAAAAGGACCTTTTATAGATGACCATCTGCAAAAGAAGGTTGATAAAGCAGTTGAAACAGGTGATAAAAAGGTTATAAAAACTTGGTCACGTAGAAGTACTGTAACACCTCAAATGGTAGGACTTACTTTTGCAGTGCATAACGGACATAAATTTATACCGGTTTATGTAACAGAAAATATGGTTGGACATAAACTTGGGGAATTTGCCCTTACCAGAACATTTAAAGGGCATAAAAAAGACGATAAGAAAGTAAAAGGTAGGTAGAGGTAAATCATGATTGCTACAGCAATAGGAAAATATATGAGAGTTTCTCCGCGAAAAGCTAGGCCTGTTGCTGATTTAGTCAGAGGCAAAAATGTTGAAGAAGCCATGAATATTTTGAAGTTTTCTCCAAAAAAGGCTTCTAAGATGATTGCAGCTGTAATTAAGTCAGCCATAGCAAATGCGGAAGAAAACCAAAACTACAGAGACATAAGCAAGCTTAAGGTATCTGAAATTAAGATTGATAATGGACCTTTCTTGAAAAGATACACGCCTCGTGCATATGGGAGAGCTACCCCAATTAAAAAAAGAACCAGCCATATTACTGTGGTTTTAGCTGAATAGTGGAGGTGAAATAGTGGGTCAGAAAGTACATCCTACCGGGGTAAGGTTAGGAATAAATAAATATTGGAAATCAGTTTGGTTTGCGAATAAGAAAGAGTATGCTGCTAACTTGATGGAAGACCTCAAAATCAGAAAATATTTGAAAGATAAACTAAAATTGGCTGGTATATCTGAAATTAATATTGAGAGAATGGGGTCCAAAATTAAAATTACTTTGAATACAAGCAGACCAGGGATAGTGATTGGTAAGAAAGGTGCAGAGATTGAAAAGTTGAAAGGTGAGCTTAAAAAGCTTACTAAAGCAGATGTGCACCTTGGTATTAAAGAGGTTAAGAAACCTGAAATAGATGCTCAGTTAATTGCAGAAAATATAGCATTGCAGCTTGAGAGAAGGGTGGCTTTCAGAAGAGCTATGAAAAAAGCTGTTTTACAAGCTATCAAATCAGGTGCACAGGGGATTAAGATAGCTGTTGCGGGAAGATTGGCTGGTGCTGATATGGCAAGGACTGAGTGGTATATTAAAGGTAGAGTACCTCTTCAGACTCTTAGAGCTGACATAGATTACGGCTTTGCTGAAGCCCTTACTACCTATGGCTTGACAGGTATAAAAGTATGGGTATTTAAAGGCGAGATTATCGAAGATAAGAATAAAAATTTAGAGGTAGAATAAGATGTTAATGCCATCTAGAATGAAATATAGAAAGCAGTTCAAGGGCAGAATTAAAGGGAAGGCCACCAAAGGGAATACTCTTGCTTTTGGTGAATACGGAATTGTTGCTCTTGAGCATGGCAAGATAACAAGTAGGCAGATAGAAGCAGCCAGGATTGCTATTAACAGATACCTTAAAAGGGGCGGTAAGGTATATATCAGGATTTTCCCTCATAAGCCTATTACTGCAAAACCTGCTGAAACTCGTCAGGGTAAAGGTAAGGGTGCTGTTGAGTTTTATGTAGCTCCTGTAAAAATGGGAACAATTCTTTACGAAGTGAAGGGTGTAAGTGAGGAATTGGCAAGGGAAGCTATCAGGCTTGCAATCCACAAACTGCCTATTAAGTGTAAGTTTGTAAAAAAAGAAGACACCTTGGTTGAGGAGCAATAGATATGAAAGCTGCAGAACTTAGAAATATGTCGGTTGAAGAACTTAATGCCAAACACGGCGAGCTAAAAGAAAACCTTTTCAGGCTAAAGTTCAAGATGACAACAGGTGATTTGGAAGACGTTTCACAAATTAATAAGACTAAGAAGGATATAGCAAGGATCCTCACAATAATTAATGAAAAACGTGCAGAGGGATAAGATGGAAAGAAACTATCGCAAAGTTAGGCGCGGTGTTGTTGTTAGCAACAAAATGGACAAAACTGTTGTTGTTAAAGTTGAAACGCTTAAATTACATAAAAAGTATCACAAATTTATCAAGCGCAGTAAAAAATTTATGGCTCATGATGAGGCAAATGAGCTGAGGCCGGGAGATGTGGTTGAGATTATGGAAACTAGGCCTCTTAGTAAGCATAAGCGCTGGAGAGTGGTTAAATTAATTGAGCGTCCAGTTGGCGATGCTGGAAATTAATTTTAGGGAGAATAGCTATGATTCAGATTCAAAGTAGATTGAAAGTTGCGGATAACTCCGGTGCAAAAGAGATTATGTGTATAAAAGTGCTGGGTGGCTCTAAGAAAAAGTATGGCTCAATTGGTGATGTGATCGTTGCCAGTGTTAAGTCAGCTATCCCTGACAGTAATATTAAGAAAGGTGCTGTAGTAAAAGCTGTGATTGTGAGAACTAAAAAAGAAAAGCGTCGTGCTGATGGAACTTATATAAAGTTTGATGATAACGCTGCTGTAATTTTAAATAAAAACCTTGAACCTGTTGGAACAAGGGTGTTTGGACCAGTAGCCAGAGATCTTAGAGCGAAAGGCTTTTTGAAAATAGTCTCCATGGCACCCGAAGTTCTTTAGGAGGTAATGGATGCTTAGAAAATATAAGCTTAAAAAAGATGACCCAATTATTGTTATTAGTGGGAAAGAGAAAGGCAAGACATCCAAGGTTCTTAAAATTGATAGAACAAAGGATAAAGTTTTTGCTGAAGGTTTAAATATAGTGAAAAGGCATGTTAAACCTAATCAACTTAATCCTGAAGGCGGAATAGTTGAGAAAGAGATGCCAATACATATTTCAAACGTAATGTACTATTGTAAAAAGTGTGACAAAGGTGTAAGGCTTGGTTACAAGGTCTTGGAATCAGGTAACAAACAAAGATTCTGCAAGTCATGCGGAGAAATAATTGATAAAGATTAATAGAGAGGAACAGATATGTCAGTATTGAATGAAAAATATAAAAAAGAGGTTGTTCCTTACTTAATGGAAAAATTCAAGTATAAGAACATAATGGAAGTACCTAAAATTGAGAAAGTTGTTCTTAATATGGGAGTTGGTGAAGCTACAAGTAACTCCAAAGTTCTTGAATTTGCATTGAGGGATATGGAACTTATTGCCGGGCAAAAACCGGTAGTGACCAAAGCAAAAAAGTCCATAGCTGGTTTTAAGCTTAGAGAAGGTATGCCTATAGGCTGCAAAGTTACCCTTAGGAAAGAAAGATGCTATGAATTTTTAAACAGATTGTTTAATATTGCACTTGCTAGGGTAAGAGACTTTGCCGGAGTTAACCCAAACTCTTTTGACGGCAGAGGTAATTATGCTTTTGGCATTAAAGAGCAGATTGTTTTCCCTGAAATCGATTATGATAAGATTGATAAGATTAGAGGCTTTGATGTTATCATTACGACTACAGCTAAGACTGATGAGGAAGCAAGAGAGCTATTAAAGGCTTTAGGAATGCCTTTTGCTAACAATTAGGAGGACTAAGTGGCTACTACTGCAAAGAATAATCACGCTTTGAAAGAAAAGAAATTTAAGGTTAGAGAATATAATAGGTGCCCAATCTGCGGAAGGCCAAGATCTTTTATAAGAAGATTTAATATGTGCAGATTGTGCTTTAGAAAATTAGCCCATGAAGGAATGATTCCAGGGCTTAGAAAATCCAGCTGGTAATAGTTGGATATCGATTACCTTAGAGAAAAAAGGAGAAAAAAATGGTAATGACTGATCCTATCGCAGATATGCTCAGCAGAATCAGGAATGCTGTGCAGGTTAATTTTCAGGAAGTATTAATCCCATATTCAAAAATGAAAGAAGGGATTGCTTCAATTTTGAAAGACCAAGGTTATATCAAGAATTACAGAGTTGTTGAAGACGGTACAAAAAAGAATATCGTTATTTATTTGAAGTATACTGATACAGGTGAATCTGTAATTAGAGGACTTAAAAAAATCAGTAAACCTGGTAGAAGAGTGTATACTAAGTCAAAAAATCTTGACACAGTTTTGGGTGGACTTGGAACTGGAATAGTTTCTACATCTAAGGGTCTTTTAACTGTTAAGCAATGCCAAATCGAAAAGGTCGGCGGCGAATATATTTGTCAAGTATGGTAATTGGAGATTTAAAATGTCAAGAATAGGAAAAGTTCCAGTTAATATACCGGCTGGTGTAGAAGTTAAGGTAGATGACGAAAAGATTATAGTGAAGGGACCAAAGGGTGAACTTCAGCAAAAACTACATAATAAAATATCTGTAGCTGTTGATGGTAATCAAGTAGTTGTAAGCAAAAAAGATGAATCTCAGCTTGCAAGGTCACTTTATGGACTTTACAGAACTTTAATATATAACATGGTAGAAGGCGTTTTAAAAGGTTATGAGAAAAAGTTGGAAATAGTTGGTGTAGGTTACAGGGCTGCCTTAAAGGGTAAAGATTTAGATCTCTCTCTTGGATTTTCTCATCCAGTTATTGTTTCCCCACCTGAAGGTATCGAGTTTGCAGTAGAGGGCCAGCAGAAGATTGTTGTCAGAGGGATTGACAAACAATTGGTAGGTCAGGTTGCTGCTGATATTAGGAAGATAAGAAAGCCTGAGCCATACAAGGGCAAAGGTGTTCGTTATGAAGGGGAAAGAATAGTAAGAAAAGCCGGTAAGACCGGTAAAAAGTAAGAGAGGTGAGATGTGGCTAAGATAGATAAAAATGCTGCCAGAAAGAAGAGACATTTTAGAATTAGGAAGAAAATTTCTGGTACTGCTGAAAGACCGAGATTGAATGTATTTAAAAGTAATAAATATTTTTATGCCCAGGTAATTGATGATACTACTGGTAATACAATTGTTTCAGCTAGTTCATTAGAAAAAGAATTGAAATCAGTTTGTAATTCTCACTGTAATATTGAAACAGCTAAAAAAGTAGGTGAGCTTATTGCAAAAAGGGCTAAAGAAAAAGGATTAGCTTCTGTAGTGTTTGACAGAGGCGGTTATATTTACCATGGGAAAATAAAGGCTTTTGCTGATTCGGCCAGAGAAGCCGGATTAGAATTTTAATATGGAGGCTTAAATTGAGTACAGCAGAAAATCAATTAGTAGATAAGGTAGTCCATATAGGAAGAGTTACAAAGGTTGTAAAGGGTGGTAGAATTTTCAGATTCACTGCTATAGTTGTTGTAGGTGACTATAACGGAAGAGTTGGAATTGGACATGGTAAAGCAAGAGAAGTGCCCGATGCAATTAGAAAAGCTCTTGAAATGGCTAAGAAGAACATAGTAGAAGTTCCTGTTTCAAAAGGGACAATTCCTCATAAAGTCATTGGTAAATTTGGTGCAGCTGAATTGGTAATGAAGCCTGCCGCACCTGGTACAGGTATTATTGCTGGTGGTGCAGCAAGGCCATTGTTTGAACTTGCTGGTGTTCAAAATATTCTTGCAAAGTCAACAAGAAGTAGAAACCCACATAATGTTCTTTACGCAGTTATGGATGGTTTTAAAAAGATTAGAACAGTAAGTGAAATTGCCTCTGCAAGAGGAAAAACTATTCAAGAAGTTATTAGATAAGGGGTAGAAGATATGAAGATACATGATTTAAAACCTGCTCCAGGCTCGAAGAAAAATAAGAAGAGAGTTGGTCGAGGAAGTGGAAGTGGACTTGGTACTACTGCTGGAAAAGGGCATAAAGGTCAAAAAGCAAGATCTGGCGGTGGAGTCAAGCCGGGATTTGAGGGTGGACAGATGCCTCTTGCTAGAAGAATTCCAAAAAGGGGATTTAATAATAAGAAGTTTGCTGCTGTGTATGAAATAGTCAACCTTGGTAATATAGAACAGAAATTTAATAATGGTGAAACTGTAAGTTTGGAAACACTTGTTGAAAGGAATCTTATCAAAGGGAATAAGGGTGGTGTAAAGGTTCTTGCCGAGGGCGAATTTACCAAAAAACTTACATTTGTGGTTGATAAGATTTCTGAGTCAGCTGCAGCAAAAATTAAAGAACTAGGCGGAGAGATAAAATAACATCCGGAGATTCTAATGTTTAAAAAATTAGAAGATATATTTTCATTACCAGAGCTAAGAAAGAGAATAGTCTTTACAGTTCTTATGTTGATTGTTTACAGAATTGGTACACACGTACCGACACCTGGCATAGATTCCGATGCGCTCGCACAATTTTTTGCGAGACAGTCTGGGAATATGCTTGGATTTTTTGATATGTTTACTGGTGGGGCATTAAGCAGGCTAACTGTTTTTGGGCTTGGTATAATGCCCTATATTTCTGCATCGATTATTATGGAACTTTTAAGTGTAGTAGTTCCTCATCTATCTGAACTAAAAAAACAAGGAACAGAAGGTAGGAATAAGATTACAAAATATACTAGATATGGGACAGTCCTTATATGTGCTATTCAGGCGCTTGGAATCTCTATTGGGCTTGAATCCATGACCTCACCAGTTGGGTCTCCTATAGTCATGTTTCCAGGATGGGGTTTTAGGTTTGTTACAACAATAACTCTAACAGCTGGAACGATTTTTTTAATGTGGTTGGGTGAAAAGATTACCGAGAAAGGGTTAAGCAATGGTATCTCTTTGATAATATTTACTGGTATTGTAGCTGCAATGCCAACAGCTGTAATTAACACCTTTAGGGTTTTGAAGACTGGAGAATTACAAATTATCACTGTTGTTGTTGTTATTATAATTGCACTTGCAGTGACCGCAGGAATAGTTTATATGGAGATTGCTTCACGTAGATTGCCGATTCAATATGTTCGAAAAGGCGGACTGGGCGGAAGACAAAGTGTAGGTAATTCGTACCTGCCTCTAAAATTGAACACTGCTAATGTTATTCCGATTATTTTTGCGGCTTCAATTATGTCTTTTCCAAGTATGCTCTCCTCATTTTCTCAAAGCAGTGTTTTAGGTAAAATAGGCTACTATTTTTCCCCGAGTTCAGTACTTTATTATGTATTGTATGTAGTGCTGATAGTATTTTTTACTTATTTTTACACTTCAATAATTTTTAATCCAAAAGATATAGCTGATAATATTCAAAAAAGTGGTGGGGTCATTCCTGGGAAACGTCCCGGGGAGGCAACTGCTCAGTTTATTGACTATACTTTGTCAAGATTAACATTTATTGGTGCAATTTATCTGTCTGCTGTTGCGATATTACCTCAGCTAATTATTAATAACTTCAATGTTCCATTTTATTTTGGTGGAACAAGCCTTCTTATTGTCATTGGAGTTGGCATGGATGTGATGAATAAGGTAGAGTCACATTTGATAACTCATAATTATGATGGCTTTCTAAAGAAGGGAAGAATTAAGGGTAGGGGTTACGTATGATTAATATGATTTTTCTTGGACCTCCAGGGGCTGGTAAAGGAACTCAGTCAGCAAATATTATAAGAGATTTTAATATTGTACAGATTTCCACTGGGGACATTTTAAGGGCCGCCGTAAAAGAAGGGACAGAATTTGGTTTAATGGCGAAAAAATACATGGATGAAGGTAAACTTGTCCCTGATGATGTCATAATCGGTATTGTAAAGGATAGACTTCAGGCTGATGACTGCAAAAACGGATTTATTCTTGATGGCTTTCCAAGGACAATCCCTCAGGCAATTGCTCTTGACAGTATGCTTAAGGATAGTCTGAATACTGAAATTACTCATATAATAAGCTTAGAAGTGCCTGACGAAGATATTCTTGAAAGACTCACCGGTAGAAGAACATGTGAAAATTGTAAAAAGGGTTTTCATATTAAATTTGCTCCCTCAGCAAAAGGTGATGTTTGTGATGAATGTGGCGGTAAACTCATTCAGCGTGACGATGACAAGGAAGAAACAATAAAAAAGAGGTTGAATGTATATCACGAACAGACTTCTATGTTGAAAGATTACTATAAAAATTCTGGTAAACTTAGTATAATTGATGGTACCGGTGAACCAGATGAAATATATACTAAGATTAAAGGGATTTTATCTTAATGGTAGAACTTAAAAGCAAAGCTGAAATTGAAAGAATGAGAAAAGCTTGCGGGATTGTAAGAGAAGTATTGGAAAAAGTAGAAAAAGAGATAAAACCAGGTATAACAACGAAAAGTATTGACATTCTCGCAGAAAATATTATAGTTTCACGTTCTGCGAGGCCTTCGTTTAAAAATTACAGAGGGTATCCAGCTTCAATATGTGCCTCTGTTAATGAAGTGGTTGTACATGGAATACCGTCCGACTATGTATTGAAGGACGGTGATATTATAAGTGTTGATGTTGGTGCTTATATTGATGGTTTTCATGGGGATGCTGCCAGGACATTTTTAGTTGGTGAGTGCAGTGAAGTTGCTAAGAAGTTAGTTGACGTGACTAGGGAGAGTTTTTTCAAAGGAATTGAGTTTGCGAAGCATATGTTTAGACTTTCTGATATTTCCCATGCAATACAAAAATATGTTGAAGAAAACGGATTTGAAGTTATACGGGACTACTATGGTCACGGTATAGGTAGGGAGCTGCATGAAGATCCTACTATACCAAACTATGGAAAACCGAACCGCGGCATTAGGCTTAGGCCTGGTATGGTTTTAGCAATAGAACCTATGGTTGTGGAGAAACGCTATACGGTAAAAACCCTCGAAGACGGCTGGACCGTTGTCACTGAAGATGGTGGTTTGGCAGCACATTATGAGAATACTGTGGCAATCACAACCAATGGACCTGAAATTTTAACATTATAAGGTAAGGTAAATGGGGAAAAGGGATGATGTAATTGAAGTCGAAGGTAAAGTGTTAGAGGCTTTACCTAATGCAATGTTTAAAGTGGCGCTGGAGAATGGGCATATTATTCTGGCACATCTATCCGGGAAAATGCGCATGCATTTTATAAGGATATTACCGGGAGATAAGGTTACTGTTGAGATTTCCCCCTACGATTTAACTAAAGGTAGGATAACTTACAGGCATAAGTAAAAGAGGTGGTAATATGAAGGTTAGAGCAAGTGTTAAACCTATATGTAGCAAGTGTAAGGTTATAAAAAGAAATGGAATCATTAGGGTTATCTGCGAAAACCCAAGACATAAGCAAAGACAGGGTTAAGGAGGAAATTTGTGGCTCGTATTGCAGGTGTAGACGTACCTAATAACAAAAAGATTGAAATAGGTCTTACCTATATCTTTGGCATCGGCCGTAGCACGGCGAGAAAGATTATTGATGTGACCGGCGTAGATGAAAATAAAAGAATCGGTGATCTTACTCAGCAGGAAATTTCAGAAATCAGGAAATTCATTGATGAAAATCTTAAGGTAGAAGGTGACCTTAGGAAAGATGTATCTCTTAATATTAAACGATTAATGGAGATAAATTGCTATAGAGGGCAGAGACATAAAAATAGTCTGCCATGTAGAGGTCAAAAGACACGTAGCAATGCAAGGACAAGACGTGGACTTGCTGGAAAGCGCGGTATTAAAAAGAAGTAGCGGTAATTTGGAGGAAAGATGGCTAGACCAAGAAAGAAAAAAGAAAAAAGAAATGTGCCAAAAGGTATAGCACATATTCAATCTACGTTTAATAATACTATAGTTACTTTTACTGACATATACGGCAATGCAGTTTGCTGGGCTGCAGGTGGTGGAGAGGGTTTTAAAAACTCACGTAAGTCAACCCCTTATGCAGCTCAACTTGCAGCTGAAAGTGCTGCTAAAAGGGCTCTTGACGCAGGTATGAGAGAGGTCGAGGTAAACGTAAAAGGACCGGGCGCTGGTAGAGAAAGTGCAGTTAGAGCCATTCAAGCAGCAGGTATAAAAATTACTCTGATAAGAGATTTGACACCTGTTCCACATAATGGTTGTAGACCAAGAAAGAAAAGAAGAGTTTAATGGAGGTTTACATTGGCTAGATATACAGGACCTGTTTGCAAACTTTGCAGACGTGAGGGCATGAAGCTATATTTAAAAGGTGATCGTTGTTTTAAAGATAAATGTGCTTTCGAGAAAAAAGGGTATCCACCCGGACAGCACGGGCAAGCCAGAAAGAAAATTAGTGATTATGGCTTGCAGTTGAGAGAAAAACAAAAAGTTAAGAGACTTTATGGTGTTTTAGAAACACAGTTTAGAAGGTACTTTGAAAAAGCTACTAGGATGCAAGGCATTACCGGTGAGAATCTTTTGCAACTTCTTGAAAGAAGACTTGATAATGTAGTTTACAGAAGTGGATTTGCTGGAAGTAGGAAAGAGGCAAGACAATTTGTAAGGCATAACCATTTTGAGGTTAATGGCAGAAGGGTAAATATACCGTCATTTATAGTAAAGCCTGGTGATGAAATAAAGGTAATTGAAAAGAGTAACGATGTTGAGAGGATTAAGAGTTGTCTTGAAACATCAGAAGGTAGAGGCGTACCAGAGTGGCTGAGCGTAGATAAAGATAATATGAAATCTGTTATCAATAGGCTGCCTGATAGAAATGACGTTAACTACGAAATACATGAACATCTTATAGTAGAGCTCTATTCTAAGTAATAGGCCCTTGGAGGATTATTTGATGATATTAATGCAATTTCAAAACCTTATTAAGCCCAAAAAGATAGAGCCAGTAGGGGAACTTACAAGAAATTATGGTAAGTTTGTTGCTGAGCCGCTTGAAAGAGGTTTTGGTATAACAATAGGTAACTCCTTGCGCAGAACACTGCTAAGTACTATTGAAGGTACTGCAGTTGTAGGTGTTCGTATAGAAGGTGTCACCCATGAGTATGCGACTATTCCTGGTGTTTTCGAGGATGTAGTTGATATAATTCTCAATATCAAATCGCTTGAACTTAGTTTGCATACGCATGATCAAGTTAGAGTGTTTATAGAAAAATCTGGTGAAGGCGCAATAACAGCTGCAGACATTAAGGGTAATCCAAATGTGGAAGTATTAAACCCTGAGCAGCATATTGCTACAATTACTGACCCTAATACTAAAATCTACATGGAGCTGATTGTAGAAAGAGGTATCGGGTATGTACCTGCCGAAGAGATGAAAGATAAGTTTGATGAGGTAGACATTATACCAATAGATGCAATATTCAGTCCAATCAAGCGTGTTAACTATCATGTTGACAATGCAAGGGTTGGTCAAAGCACTGATTATGACAAGCTTATACTTGAAGTGGAAACTGATGGCTCAATAAAGCCGGAAGATGCAATAGCTTTTGCAGCGAAGATTTTGAAAGATCAAATGGAACTTTTTATCAACTTTGATGAGCCTGAGTACGAAGATGTTGAGGTAAAAGAGACTAAGGATAATAGTGAGATTTTGGATCTTCTTGATAAGAGCATTGAAGAGCTTGAGCTGTCTGTTAGAGCTTACAATTGCCTTAAAAATGCTAATATAAAGACATTGTCAGAGCTTTGTTCTAAAACAGATTCTGAAATGCTTAAAACTAAAAACTTTGGCAGGAAGTCTCTTGAAGAGATCAAAAAAGTCCTTAATGATATGGGACTGAGCTTAGGAATGGATTTAGAAGCTATTGGCTATAATAAAGAAACTGAGGGAGAAGAGAACGATGCGTCATAGAAAAGGTGGAAAAAAGTTAGGTAGACCTACATATGCAAGGGTTGCTATGCTTAGAAATATGGCACACTCTCTTGTTGAAAATGGTAGGATTGAAACTACCATAGATAGAGCCAAGACACTTAGGGGTTTTATTGAGCCTCTTATTACTCTTGGTAAGAAGAACACACTTGCTGCCAGAAGGCTTGCTCTCAGAAAGCTTCCTAATAAGCAAACTGTTCACAAAATATTTGAAGAAATAGCTCCGCTCTTTAAAGATAGAAATGGCGGATATACAAGAGTTTTGAAAACTTCTGTCAGAAGAGGCGATAACGCTCAGCTGGCAATTATAGAATTTGTAGACAAACCAGAAAAGAAAGAAGAACAAAAAGTAAATGAATAGAGAAAAAAGGGGGGCAACCCCTTTTTTTTTATCTTTCAATCAATTAACCTATTCAGTAAATAACAGAAGAATAATAAATATAGAAAACTACGAAACTGAATTTTCCCATATATTGCTAATTAAAGGTAAGGTTGGGTCTGGAAAAACTACACTTCTTAAAATCTTATCTGATATTTTAATACCATCAAGTGGAAATTTTTCATTGAAGTGCAAGAATGATTTTAGAAAGATATTTATCCACTCATTCCCATACTTTAATTTTATTACCGGAAGAGTTCAGGATGAAGTAAACTTACTCAGCTCAGATAGTATAGAGTACAATTTAAATTTAGATAAAAATATTGATGAATATTCGGGTGGCGAGCTAAAAAAGATGTCGATATTGATGAGTATCAATGCAGGTTATAATCTGATTTTAGCAGATGAACCGTTTAATATGCTTGATGACTTTGAGATTGAAAATTTAAAAAATACAATTATTGAGTCATCAAAAAATGCTTGTTTTATAATAACTACCCATGAAGATTTGCTTGACGATTATTCCGATAATATTATATGGCTTGAAAATGGCAATATCTGTTAGAAGTTTATCTTTTGGTTATGATAAATTAATCTTTGATGATATAAATGTTTCATTCAATGAAAGTAGTATTAGCTGCATATTTGGTTTAAATGGGAGTGGTAAATCGACTCTGATTGAGCTAATTATAGGCAATCTAAAACCAATTAATGGTGAAATTACTGTTAAAATTGATGCTAAATTGGGGGTTGTTTTGCAGTTTCCGGAAAACCTTATATTTTGTAATACAGTTTACGATGAGATTTTATCTATTGCTAAGAGTAAATATGTTGCTGAACAAATAATTAAAAAATTGAATTTTGATGATTTAAAAGGTATAAATCCTCACAATCTAAGTGACGGGCAAAAGAGGATGATGTTTATCATGAGTATATTATACTGTTATGATATTTGTATATTTGATGAGCCCTTTACAAGTATGGATCATGAAACGAAAAATAATATAAAAAAAATGTTTAAAGATTTTAAAAATGAAGGTAAAACTATTGTATATACAACTAATAGAAGGATGGATACAGATATAGCGGATTTTGTATTGGAGATAAAATGAGTGAAATAGCTTATTGGGGTAAAAAAGTAGTTGAGGCAGGTCTTTGCACGTCCTTTTTTGGTAATATTTCATATAGGGTTCAGGATTCAATTTTTATAACAAAGACAGGGGTCATGCTCGATGAAATTAATGAGAAGGATATTATTGAAGTTTCATTAACTAAAAAAAATAGCTCTGACAAATTAGCTTCATCAGAGCTAATAGTGCATAGAATGATCTATGAAAAAACTATTTACACCAATGTGATACATACTCATAGCCTCTACTCAACATTTATGGATGTTTTTCAGGATTATGTTACTTTTAATTATTCTGAAGTACTGCCATTTTTAAAATTAGTTCCAATTGTAGGTGGTAAAAGTGGGAGTTTTGAGCTTGCGGAAAATGTAGCAGGTGCTCTGAATGAGAATCCTATAGTAATTGTTATGGGGCATGGAGTTTTCGCTGCCGGTAAAAATTTTAAGGAATGCTTTGTTTATTTAACTGCTCTTGAACACTATGCCAAAGATAAATATTATAGAGAGTTAATAAAAAATGGATAATATATATTTAAAAGCAGATATGTCTACATTTAAAAAAATTGTTGAGTTTGCTAATATAAATTCTGTTGGGATAGAATACCTGATGAGCTTTGATGATTATAAAAGCTTACAATTTTTAAAACATTCAGGCATTAAATATACTATACATTCAGTATTTTTTGATGTGGAATTGGGCTCATTGAACCCTTATGTAAGAAATGAGTCGAAAAAAATACTTCGTGATGTTATCGCTATGTGCAACGAGCTTAGCCCTGAAAATTTGGTTATACATCACAATTACAATCCATATAAATATGCATTTAAAGAAGATTCGTTTGTAGAAAGGTTTGTTGATACATTTTTAGATGTAATAGATGGTAAAAATAGTTATCCTATAAGTTTTGAAAATGTATTTGAATTTGATTCCAATATAGGATTAAAAATTGTAGATAAAATTGGAAGAGATGACATAGGTCTGTGTTTTGACTGTGGACACTTTAATATGTTTTCTGAAGAGTATATCCATTCGTGGATTCAAAAGTGGAGTAAAAAATTATTCAGTTTTCATTTGCATAACAATTACGGTAAATATGATGAGCATAATGTTTTACCTGATGGAAGCTTCGATATTTACGAACTGAAAGATTATTTTGTAAATAGAATTCTAACAATTGAGAATAAAACTATTTCCGAGTTTGAAGTATCATTAAAGTATCTGAAAGAGATAATAGGGTAGTATGACTGTACTGTCGGTATCTTCTTTAAGCAAATCTTACGGGGAATACATACTTTTTGATAATGTAACATTTTCTTTGCTAAAGTCTGAAAAATGTGCTCTCGTTGGCAGAAATGGAGCAGGAAAGACAACACTTCTAAATATCATTAATTGTCTTGAGGAAAAAGATTCTGGAACAATTGCTATAAGTAACGGCTCAAAGTTATCATACAAATTTCAAGAAGTGAAATTTGTTGGTTCGGTATTTGACTTTATGCTTGATGAGCATAAGGATTTATTATTGATTGAGAAAAAAATGGAGGAAATAACTAATCCTGCTGATATAGACATACTTCTAAAAAAGTATGAAGAAGGTGGCGGCTATAAGTATCAGGCGAATATAAAGTCAATTTTAAAGGCGCTTGGATTTTGTGAGGAATACTGGAATAAATATATAGATGAACTGTCAGGTGGTGAATTGGAGAGGTTGAAACTTGCCAGAGTGCTATCCTCAAATGCAGATATACTATTCTTAGATGAGCCTACTAATCATTTGGATATACAGATGATAGAGTGGTTGGAAAATTTTCTTCGAACTACAGAAAAAACAGTATTTTTTACAAGTCATGATATAAGATTGTTGGAGAATGTAGCTACTTCAGTAGTGTGTTTGTTTAACAAAACAGCTAAAAAGTATAACTTACCTTACTTAAAATTCAGAGAAGCTTTTGAAAAAGAGCTTGATGAAGTTTTAAAATATAATGAAAGTGCTAAAGAGCAGATTTCACAATATGAAGAGTTTGTAAGAAAATATCGTGCAGGCATCAAATCCAAGCAAATAAAAGCAAGAGAAAAGATGATAGACTCGTTGAAGTCAGAGCTGCGTGAGATTGAGGTGAGCAAAAAGATAGGCTTTAATATAGAAAAAAGTGGGAGAGAATCTCAAACTGTAATATCTTTTCAGAGTGTTGATTTAGGCTATGCTTACCCAATTGTCAAAAACCTTAATTTTGAAGTCTATCGAGGAGAAAAAATAGCCGTTATTGGTAAAAATGGCGCTGGCAAGTCGACTATAATAAAGAGTATTATTGGTGAAATTAGTCCGCTAAAAGAAAGAATAGTAGTAGGAAGTAGTTTAAAAATAGGATATTTTGACCAAGGGCTTAAAAATTTAAATTATAACAATACATTGTTTGATGAAATTTTTTACAATGAGAATGTTAATTCTATAAATCAAGTATATTCTCTAATGGCAAGATTTGGGTTTGAGGAAAGGGATGGGAGTAAGAAAATTGCCATGTTGAGCGGAGGGGAAAAGAGTAAACTATCTCTAATGAAGCTTATTTTGGAACAGCCGAATTTGTTAATACTTGATGAGCCGACCAATCATCTTGATATTGATACCGTCAATGCCTTAAAAGATGCCCTTGTGTCATATGAGGGAACATTGATTATTGTGAGCCACGACAGATATTTTTTGGATGGTTTGTGCGATAGGTTTTTATGTCTAACTGGAGACAGTTACAGTATTGAACTTGGAAATATTGAAGATGTTTTGTCTAAAATAAAGGCATCTGAGCCGATTAATAAGGATTTGTCTGAAAGTGTAACTAAGTCTGAACAGACTAAGAAAAAGAGAATCAATACATACAAGTTAAGCGAACTTGAAAGACAAATAGCTGATATGGAAAATAAAATAGAAGAATTAACAAAAGAATCCGAGCAGAGTGCTACAAATTGGAAAAGGCTTGAAGAGATAAAATGTGAAATAGAAAAGCTTGAAGAATTGCTGCTTAACTATTATGATGAATACGAAAAAATGATCAAGGGGGCAATATGAATTTATTTGAAGAATCCAAGAAATACATCCCTGGTGGTGTAAATAGTCCTGTAAGAGCATTTGGTTCAGTAGGTGGTGAACCTGTTTTTATAAGCAAGGCTAAAGGCTCCAAAATTACAGATGTGAGTGGTAAGGAGTATGTTGATTATGTTTGTTCTTGGGGTCCGATGATTTTGGGGCATTCGGATGATGATGTTGTAAAAAGTATCTGTGAGCAAGCAAAATACGGATGCAGTTTTGGTGCACCTACTGAATTGGAATTAAAGCTTGCGAAAATGGTTGTTGAACTTTTCCCTTCAATAGAGCTTGTGAGAATGGTGAGCTCCGGTACTGAAGCGGTTATGAGTGCCATTAGACTTGCCAGAGGTTATACAAAAAAGGACAAAATTATAAAGTTTGAGGGATGCTATCATGGCCATTCAGATTCACTTTTAGTAAAGGCCGGCAGTGGTGCATTGACTTTTAATCAGCCAAGCAGCCCGGGGGTGCCTACTGATTTTGCAAAGTATACTTTAATTGCTCAATATAATGACTTGGAGTCAGTGAAAAAACTATTCGTGGAAAATAAAAATGAAATAGCTTGTGTAATTGTAGAGCCGGTTGCCGGAAATATGGGATTAGTGTTGCCGGAAGATGGTTTTCTTGCCGGTTTAAGAAAAATATGTGATGAAAATGAAGCTCTTTTGATATTTGATGAGGTTATTACCGGATTCAGATTGTCTGAAGGTGGAGCCCAAAAATATTTTGATATAATGCCAGACTTGACTACGTTAGGTAAAATTTTAGGTGGTGGTTTACCGGTTGGGGCATATGGTGGCAAGAAAGAGATTATGGAGCACATATCTCCGGTTGGCCCTGTGTATCAGGCAGGTACATTAAGTGGCAACCCTTTGGCAATGGCTGCAGGTATAAAAACCATTGAAAAGCTTAAAGAAAAAGGATTTTATGATAATTTAAGAGAAAAATCTGAATATCTTTGGGAAGGTTTTGCTGATAATTTAAAAAAGTTAGGATTAAAGTTTTGTTTTAATAAGATTGAGTCTCTTGGTTGTTTGTTTTTTGTAGAGGAGAATGTCAACAGCTTTAGTGTCGCGGTTAAGTCAGATACAAAACTATATGCCAAGTTTTTTCATGAAATGCTCAAAAAAGGTGTTAACTTGGCACCGAGTCAGTTTGAGGCTATGTTTGTGTCAGCTTCTCATAGCTATAATGATTTGGATTTTACAATTAAAGCACACTATGAGTCTTTAAAGGCAATTTTGTAGAGGTGATTTGTGAAGTTTAACAAAAAGATGAGGTCGATGTTGAATGCAAGTACCATCGGCTTCTCTTTTATTACTGCAATAGGTATTGGTAGTTTAATGGGATATTATTTGGATAAATATTTTAATACAAAGCCATATCTGACATTAATTTTTATGGTATTAGGGATTGTTGCCGGATTTAGAAATATGTTATATTTCGTAAAAAAGAGTATGTCTGATAACGAAAATGACGAGTAAAATTCTTTTAATTATATCGTTGATTTTTTTTGTGATTTTGTATACAGTATTCAGGAATTTCAAAAGTGATGTTGCTGCTACTAATTTTTTGTTTGGCTGGGTTATTTCGTTGCTAAACTACTACGGGCTTGCTAACAAAATAAAAGGTGGTTTTGAAAACAACATCACAAGAGCTTTGGTGTTTAACAGTCAGTTTAGATTGCTGTTGACGGCTTTTGTTATGGTTTTGTGGTTTAAATACTATGAGGTTGATATTACTGGTTTGCTAGTCGGCTTAAGTGTAGTTGCCGTGTGCTTACCTGTGAGTGCTATTATTGCTGTTAGGAGGAAAAGTTAGATGGAACATCCACTTAATATTTTTTCATTTTTGCCCCATGAAATTGTGGCAAAATATCTTCATGTTTTAATGACATTTGTTGTTATACTTTTAGTGCTTTTTCTTGGTAAAGTTGCTTCAGGAATGAAAAGTGAAGTCCCAACAAAAGGTCAAAACGTGTTTGAGCTACTCGTTGGCGGTATTCGTAAGATGGGTTTAGACGTTATGGGTGAAGAGGGTGAGCCTTATATACCTCTTATTTTTGCAATAGGAATATATGTCCTTTTTTCAAATTTATTGGGTATAATACCAGGTTTTGCTGCACCGACAGCAAGTCTAAACACTACCGCTGCACCGGCACTTATTGTGTTTTTTACGTATCATTTTATAGGCATAAAAAAGCATGGTGCACACTATGTTAAACATTTTATGGGACCTATACCTTGGCTTGCTCCGTTAATGATCATAATTGAACTTATAGGTCACCTGTCAAGACCACTTTCTTTATCTATGAGGCTTTTTGGTAATATTTTTGGTGAAGACTTGGTTATTATAATTCTTTTTATTTTAGTTCCTTTTTTAGTACCATTGCCTATGTATTTTATGGCAGTATTTACAAGTACGTTGCAGGCATATGTTTTTATGATGTTGTCAATGATTTATATTAGTGGTGCTCTTGAAGAAGCACACTGATTTTATAGAAGGAGGCTTACATGTCAAAAGTTGTACGTTTAGTATTAAGTGTTGTTGCAGTGTTAGCTGTTTCAGCAATGAGTGCATTTGCTGCTGAAGCAGGTGCAGATGCAAGCTCTGCTAAGTGGGCTGTATATCTTGCTGCCGGGCTTGGTATGGGTATCGCTGCTTTTGGTACCGGTCTTGGACAGGGTAAAGCTGTTGCAAGTGCTGTTGAAGGTATTTCAAGAAACCCAGGAGCTTCTGGTAAAATTATGACTCCAATGATTATCGGTCTTGCGATGATCGAGTCACTTGCTATTTACGCTCTTGTTGTAGCTTTGATACTTCTCTTTGTTGTATAATTAATTAGGGGCTTAAAGCCCCTTCTCCTCGAGGTGGGATATGTTAGGAAACTTATTAAGTAAATTAAGAGAGTTTATAAGAAAAGATCCTGTTGTTTTTGTTTTAGTTATTATTTTTCTTGTTGTTGGGTTTACTTTTGCAAATGTCGAGATACTCCATATAACTTCAGAGTCTAAATTTTGCGGTTCATGTCACCCTGAAGAGAAGGTAGGACCTCTTGGGGAATATCATACATGGTCAAAAAATATACACTCTACAGCAGAAGTTGAATGTATCGACTGTCACGGAAAACCTGGATTTGTAGGATATATGAAGGCCAAGGTAGGCGGTCTTAAAGATTTATACGGTGAGTTTTTTAAATCTTATGAGCACAAGGTTGAAATACTGACTAAAGGTGCAACCAATAAAGAGTATGCAGCCGAGCTCGTACCTAATGAAACATGCCTTCATTGTCACTCAGATGTTGTTAATGAGTACAATAGAAAAAATTATGTGATGTCTGTTGGTGTCAATTTCAGACAAATTGATAATGTCGTTAATCCTAAATTTAGAGAGTCATTTGGTAGACCTGATATCCTTTCTCAGAAGGTTAGTGTAGGGGTTGAGCCGAATCATGCTAAACATATATTGGAAGCAGGTTTAAATTGTGTTGATTGTCATTTAGGTGTGGCACACGGCGGCGAGTTTCATAATTTACCTAAGATGGAAACATGTTTTACTTGCCACTATACTGAAAGAGCTAAAAATGAAAACATTTCTGCACCTAAAAATGATGAGTGTGAAAAGTGTCATACCATGCAGAAAGGTATACAGCAAGGGGTTTATGTCAAAGGTATTGAAGAAACACCTTGGTATATGGCAGATTTAAGCTGTGCTGACTGCCATGACGATGCTTTTTCAAGGCCAAATTCTGACAAATGTGTAAGCTGCCATGATGAGTCATATGCTCCTATGATGTTTGATATACAGAAGAGCTATCTTGAGAAGCTTGCTAATGTACAAAAGGTAAGAGATAGACTGTTTGCTGAAAGACTTGAAATGCCTGAAGGTAAGAGAAAACTGTTTAATGAAGCAAATAGACTTGTCAGACTTCTTGAGATGGATGGCTCTAAAGGGGTTCATAATCCTGAATATTTTGACATGATTTTTGAAAAGGCTAATGAACTTTTAAAGGCTACTGAAGAGTATGTTGAGCCGGTTAAGGTTGAAAAGGCTCATATGGAAGCTGCCGAAACTAACAAGGTAGAGAGTGCTACAGAAGAGAAAACTGAAGCAGTTGAGAAAAAAGAGTTTGCAGGAAATCCTGCTGAGCTTATGGAAATAGCTCCAGAAGAGATTAATTTAGCTGAACAGCATGGTATTGAAACTACTAAAAAGCCTGTTATATTTAAGCATAAAGAACATGCAGAAAAGATTTCCTGTAACGAGTGTCACAGCAATCCTGAAGAGGGTAAACTGAATTTTGAAGTTACCAGTCTTTCAGGGACAAACAACGATTTCCATAAACAACTTTGTTTCCCTTGCCATAAGGAGAATAAGGTGCCAAAAGGTACAAGCTGCACTACTTGTCATAAATAATCAAATGCCCGGCAATAGCCGGGCTTTTTTTGTTGTAATAATTAGCAAAATATATAATATTACCCACAATTAATACGTGGGGTAATTTATGTTTCCGTTGAAAGATTCAATCAAATCAAATTCATTTCCTGTCGCCAATTCAGCATTAATAATATTGAATTGTATGATTTTCTGGTATGAAATTTCTATGGATAGGTATACCTTGAGTTTGTTTTTTCTTGAGTATGGCTTGGTGCCTGTAAAACTATTTTTGCCTGGTGAAGTAGTTACTTTAAGCGATAAAATAATTCCTTTTTTTAGTTCAATGTTTTTGCATGGCGGCTGGATGCATCTAATAGGTAATATGTATTTTTTATATATCTTTGGAGATAACGTGGAGGATATGATAGGTCATTACAAATATCCTATTATGTATGTATTATTTGGACTCGCTGCAGCGATTACGCAAGTAGTAATTTACCCTCATTCAAATATCCCTACAATAGGGGCGTCTGGTGCAGTATCAGGAGTAATGGGGTATTATTTTATAAAATTTCCGCACTCTCGTGTTAAGACGCTTGTATTTATAATAATATTTGTGACTATTGTAGAGATTCCTGCCGTAATATTTTTGGGGCTATGGTTTTTTATGCAATTTGTTAATGGGTCGTCACAGTTAATGTTTTCTACAGCAGGTGGTGTGGCTTGGTGGGCACATATAGGTGGTTTTGTAGCGGGGGTTTTGTATGCTATTACTGATGGCAAAAGATATGTTTATAGGGGAAATTTTATATAATAAAATGTAATAAGAGGTGATTAAATGTGTTTGGGTTTGCCGGGTAAACTTGTAGAAATATCTGACGATAAAACATTCGGGATTGTTGATATTGCAGGCACAAAAAGGGAAGTATCTTTGATGATTCTACCCGAAGAGGTTGAGTTAGGGGATTATGTTATGGTGCATGTGGGCTTTGCTATTTCTAAAATGGATGAAGCTCAAGCAGAGGAGACCTTAAAAGCAATTATGGAGTATTATGATGGAGATGATATCGAGATTCAGGGATAAGGATATAGTAAAACTCCTGTTAGAGAATATTTTTAAGGAGACAGAAACCGATAAAATATACAATATAATGGAAGTTTGCGGCACACACACAATGTCTATTTCAAGATTTGGAATTAGAGGGCTTTTGCCAAAAAATGTAAGGCTTATTTCAGGGCCAGGATGTCCTGTTTGTGTTACGTCTCAGGGCGAAATAGATATGATATTCGAATTGCTTAAGTACAATGATGTAATAGCAGCAGTTTATGGGGATTTAATGAAAGTACCGGGTTCTGATGGTAGAAATTTATTAGATCTGAAAGCTGAGGGGAAAGATATCCGAGTTGTAATTTCTCCGCTTGATGTTTTAAAGCTAAAAAATGAACAAAAGAAAGGTGTAGTGTTTATTTCTATAGGATTTGAAACAACTAATCCGGCCACAGCAGGGTTGATAGAAGTTATAGTAAACCAAGGTTTAGATGGATTTTATATTTTAACTCTAAATAAGACAATGCCTGAAATAATAGATATATTGTTGGAAGATAAAGAATTAAATGTAGATGGATTCTTATGTCCGGGACATGTATCAGTCATGACAGGGGAGAGTCTTTATTTGCCGATTATTAAGAGGAATAAAGCAGCTGTAATAACAGGGTTTGAGCCGGTGGATATTCTTTATTCCATTTTGGATATAATCAGGCAAATTAATTGCAAAAACTTTTTTATAAAAAATAATTATGGTCGTGTAGTAAACTCTATTGGCAATGAAAAGGCTAATGGACTGGTATATAAGTATTTTGAGCCTGCTGATTCTATATGGAGAGGTGTTGGAACTATCAAAAACAGCGGTTTAAAAATAAGAGAGCAGTATAAATATTTGGATGCCTCAGAGCGTTTTGGGTTGCATCCTTCTGACAAATTGGAGATTGACGGGTGTAAGTGTGGTGAGGTTTTAAAAGGGAAAATCTTGCCAAATAAGTGTAATTTGTTTGGTTTGATGTGCACACCCGAAAATCCGGTTGGCCCATGTATGGTATCTTCGGAAGGGGCTTGTGCTGCTTACTATAAGTATGAAATTTAAATGATTAATAAAAAAAATTAAAGGGGATTTATGAATTCTACAACAATGATGCTTGGCGGTGGCGGCAAGGCTACTAACGATTTTATAAAAAATTACATTATAAAATATTTTGGAAATGTATATTTAAATGATTTAAGGGACGCATCTAAATTAAAGACTAATGGAAATATATCTTTTACAACTGATTCATTTGTAGTTAAACCGGAGTTTTTTCCGGGTGGAGATATAGGCAAACTTGCCGTGTACGGCACTTGTAATGATTTGGCCGTAAGCGGCGCAAAACCTAAGTATTTATCTCTTTCACTTATTGTGTCAGAAGGTTATAGCCTTGAAAACCTCGATAAAATATTAAATTCAATTAAGCTTGCAGTTGATGAGATAGATGTGAAAATTGTTTGTGGAGATACGAAGGTAGTAGAGCGCAGTGAAGAACCTTCCATATTTATTAATACAACCGGAATAGGTGAGCTTGTTGTTGACTTAAATAATTATAATAATATCAATATTGGTGATAAGGTAATAATTACTTCGGACATTGCAAGGCATGGGCTTGCAGTGTTGTCCGAAAGGAATGAGCTTAATGTAGATACAGAAATAAAAAGTGATTGTTGTAACTTGTATAAAATATTTGAACATGTCGGCTATGAAGGGATAAAGTTTGCAAGAGATGCTACACGAGGTGGGGTCGCAGCAGTGTTAAACGAGATTAAAGAGCATTCTAATAAAGGGTTTTTGATCGAAGAGGATAGAGTGCCTGTTGAGGAGCCTGTTAAGTATTTATGTGAATTTTTAGGGTTTGATATGCTGGAAATCGCCAACGAAGGTGTTGCTGTTTTAATTTGTGAAAATGATAAAGCAGAGGAAATGGTTGGAAAACTTAAAGAGCTTGAAATTGCTAAAAATGCAAGAGTAGTTGGTGAGGTTACTGACAGTAAAAAAGTACTTTTAAAAAATAGTTATGGGGGTATAAGAGTTGTTGAAATGCCTGATGGTAATCTTTTGCCTCGTATTTGTTAGTGTACTTTACGGTTGTTTTAGTAATAATTATAATATTATTGATGCAAAATGCGGTAATTGTCATAAAAGTGATATAGTTTATTTAAAAAGTAGAAGCGAAACAGAGTGGCAAAGGATTATTTATGCTATGAAATTGAGAGGATTAGTTATCACTGATAATGAAGAAGAGACAATTTTTAAAGTATTAAAGGATAAAAAACTTATAACTTATTGAAAAAGTGTTGCCAAAATTTAAAATAGTGCTAAACTTTGGTATGATTGCCAAAATAGACTGGGAAAAAATGAACGGGCTTGTCCCTGTGATAGTTCAAGATGTGTTTGATAAAGAGGTGCTGATGCAAGCTTATTTAAATGAGCAGGCACTGAAATTAACTATGGAGTCTGGTTTTGCGCACTACTACTCAAGAAGTAGAAAATCTATCTGGAAAAAAGGGGAAACATCCGGACATTTACAGAAAATAAAAAAAATTTATTTGGATTGTGATGGGGATTGCTTACTTTATATCGTAGAGCAAATTGGCCCAGCTTGCCACACCGGTAAAAGAACTTGTTTTTTTAATGAAATATATTAGGTGGGGACTATGTTTGGAAAAAAAGAAAATTTGATTGGTATCGATATCGGTAGTTACTCTGTCAAGGTACTTGAGCTTAAAAGCAAAAAAGTCGGCTATGTTTTGAAGGGGATTTCCGAGGTAGTACTGCCCGAAGATGTTATTTCTGAGGGGAGTATAGTTGACTATGCTGAGGTTACAAGGTGCGTAAGAGAGGCTTTTCAGAAAGGTAATTTTAGCCATAAAAAGGTAGCCTCGGCTTTAAAAGGTACCGGAATTATTGCCAAAAAAGTTACTTTGCCGATAGATGATGAAAAGCAGTTTCAGGAAACATTTAGATGGGAGGCAGAGCAGTATATCGGCAAAAAAGATCTTGAAGATTATAATGTGGACTATGAAATAGTTGGGAATATTAAGCAAGGTGAAAATGTTGATGTCGTAATAGCTGTTGCCAGAAAAGACTTGATTATGGATATCTCTTCAGTATTGGAGTCTGCAGGCTTGAAGCCGTCTGCTATAGACCTTTCTATATTTTCGCTGATTAATGCTTTTGAAGTGAATTATGGGGTGGAAGAGGAAGTCGTAGCGATTGTTGATATTGGTAACACTTCAACGCAAATAATTTTTGTTAAAAATGGTGTTTATGAATTTTCTCGTGAAGTTGACTTTGCAGGTAAAAATTGTATTGAGATGATTCAAAAAAAGATGGGTGTTACTCGAGATGATGCTACCGCAAAGCTGTTTGATATCGAGTCTATTGAGTATGACGAAGAGTTACAAAGTGTCATAAAAGATTTCAGTCATCAACTGGCTATGGAGGTCAAAAACTCTATAAGTATGTTGCTTACTAGCGGTCAGTTGAAAACAAGCAGATGCTATATTTGTGGTGGTGGTTCTGCTATTTATGGGCTTAAGGATACTTTGGAGCAGACCCTTGATATGACTGTCAGTCAATTTAATCCTTTTGCAAATATTGATATCGATAAGAGTTTGGATATGGAATTTATAAATAATAATTTATATAAATTTAACTGTGCTTTAGGGCTTGCCCTAAGGAAGGTGGATGATAAATGATAAGGATTAATTTACTTGCCTCAAAAAAGAGAAAGAAAGTCAATAAGGGTATTTATGAACTAATACTCTTTTTGATGGTTGTTGGCTTTTTGGTGGCTTCCTGCTTTATAATCAATTCATCTTTGGATAATCAGATTCTTATAGCTAAAAATGAGGTTAGCAAGCTTGACAGAGAGTATAAGCGTTTAAGTAAAATCAAAAAAGAAGTTGATGGGTTTAAAAAGAGAAAAGAGGAATTGCAGAAGAAGATTGATATTGTTAAGAAATTGAAGCAGGGGCAAAAAGGGTATTACGAGATTTTACGTAACCTTGAGTATGCGATGCCTGAGGATGTATGGGTATCTAAGTTTGATTTTCAGGGGGATAGCGTTAATTTGAATGGCTCATCCCTTAGGACAGCTTCCGTAAATGAGTTTATACTCAATCTTTACTCTACTAAAATGTTCGACAATATTGACCTTAAGGTTGTCAAAAAGGTAACCGTGGAAAATATGGATATAAATGACTTTAATATCACCGCAAAAATAAAGATAGGTGGATGATATGTTAGATAAACTGTTTAAGATACCTTTTAAATTTCGAATAATAATTGAAGTCTTAATACTTCTGATAATTGCAGGTGTTTATTACTACTTTTATTATACCCCAAAGATTGAAGAGATTAATAAGCTTACAAGAGAGTATGACAGTTTGGTGATCAAGGTTTCTCAGCTCAAACCTTTCGAGCTGAGTTATGATAAGTTTAAAAAAGAGGTTGAGCTTTTAGAAGATCAATTTCAAACCGTTTTAAAAATATTGCCAAATGAAAAAGATTTTAATGTTTTATATGATGAAGTTGTTGGTTTAGCAGAAAAGAGTGGAGTGAAAGTAACTCTTTTTCAGCCTGGTGGTGAAAGCAGAGTAGATGAGTTTCACTCAAGAGTTAATTTCAGTATGAACTTTCAGACATCATATGTGGAATTTATAAATTATTTATACAGGCTTAATTATCTTGATAAAATAATTAACCTCAATTCATTTTCAATAGCTCCTCAAAAAGATAAAGATGGTACCTTGACATTGAATGTAAAAGCTTCATTGAATTCTTACAGGTTCAACGTACCTAAGGAGGGGAACTAATGAATGTTAAAAAAGTAGCTTTTTTACTGTTAATATTACTTATTTTTGGTTGTGACCAATTAATTCCCAAAATCGATTTTGATAAAAGGGGTGCAAAAAGCAAAATCAAGCCTATAGAAGTTGATAGTACGGCTATTGTAGCCCAAGGTGATGAGTTGAAGAAGCTATTTGAAAGTCAGTACAAACCACTTGACTACAAAAATAAGAAAAACCCTTTTGTGTCAGTTATTGATGTATATAAGGAAAATTTGTCAAGCAATGCTTCCGGCGGGGATAACCCGCTTGAGAGTGTAGAGCTTGATCAGATAAAATTAACCGGCTCACTCAGCGGCGAAGTTGGAAATGTCGCTGTTGTTCAAGTCGGCCAGCAGGTGTTTTATGTTAAAGAAGGGGATAAAATAGGTAAAAATAGTGGTGTGATAATAAATATTACAACTGATACAATGAAGGTAAGACAGGTTGAATCAGATATTTTTGGTAATATCAGAACAGTTATTAAGGAGATTAAGTTGGTAAATAAGGAGGAAAATTTATGAGAATTTATAAATTATTTGTAGTTGCAGTTTCGCTTATTTTGATAATTGCCTGTGCTTCAAAGAAAGAACAAGCAGGCAATATGATTTTGCAGAAAAAGATTAAGGCTGTTTCTGTAGAAAAGTCAGCTGAAGGAAAATATATATTAAATTTGACGGGCGACAGTAGCGTAAAATACAAAATTTATTATTCTAAGTCTCCTTATAAGCTAACCGTTTTGGCTGCTGATTCCTTATTTAGTGAAGAAGCAATGAAGTATAGTTATAGTGATGAGGTCATTACAAAAACTGCTGCATTTATTTCTGATCAAGGTGCTACTTTAGAGGTCTACCTTAGTAGTGATGCTAACTACACCTTCGATGAAAAAGATGGTAACTTAAAGGTTGATTTACAGGTAGTTAAGGCTGAAATTAAAGATTTAGGTGACGCAGGTATAGAGTTTAACTCGGCTGAGTTTGAGAATGTAGAGCTTGGAAAGAATGTTTTAAATATATCAAACCTTTCTGATGACAACAATTTACTTTTAAAGATTGGCTTAGATGGTGTTGTAAAATACGATTTTGGTTACCTGAATGACAAATTGCTTTACATAGATATATTTGATGTTACCAGTCAGATTACTGAAAAGACACTGCCAGGAAAAGGGATAGTAAGAAGAATAAAGATTGGCAGTTATTACCCTCCTCAAAAAGTCAGATTCTTAGTTGATATAAATATGTCAAATCCTATTTTTGCAGGTCAAAATGGCAAATATCTTATTTTGTCAAATGAAGTTGCTAATGTTCCGAGAGATGACAAGTATATAACCAGTATAGAGTCTATTGCAGTAAAAAAATATCAAAGCATAATAATTAAGCTTACCGGTAATCCGGTTTATACCAAAAAAGTTGTTAATGGAAACCTTGTGTTAGAATTCGGAAAAGGATTTAAAGCTTTAAAAAGTGTAAAAAATACAATGGCTTTTGCCAACCTACCATTTAGAAAAGTTACTGTAGGCAAAATAGCTGACAAGCTTTCTATTATAGTTGTACCTAATGGTGAAATATATGCAAAGGTAGAAAAAGTCCCTGAAGGGGTAATGATAAGTGGTAGTTTTAATAATTTCTCCAAGGCAGAAGACGTATTAAAAGCACAGGAGATACAGGAGACAGCAAAGAAGGAAGATACAGGGGTTAAAAATTATGATAAGAAAGACCTTGTTAATCTGAGCATTAAAGATATGGATGTTAGAGAGGCGATTAGACTTATCTATTTTGGTCGCAATAAAAATATAGTATTTGGTAACGAAGTGAAGGGTAATGTGAGCCTTTTTGTTAAGAATGTTCACTACCAAAAAGCATTGGATATTATCTATCAGGAAAATAATCTTATTGAGATCGATGAAGACAATGTTGTTTGGGTTATTAGCAAAGCGAGAAAAGATGAAATAGAGTCCAAAAAACTTCAGGACATTAAGGCAGCTCAACAAAAGCAGGAGCTTGAGCCGTTAGTAACTGAAATTATCCCTGTTAACTATTCAGCTGCAAGTGACTACAAAGGGGTTTTAGACTCTGTATTGTCTGCGAGAGGGAAATTACAGATTGAAAACAGGACAAATAGCTTTGTAATTACAGATACAAAGGTGAATATAGAAAAAGCTAAGAATCTTTTAGCGGAAATAGATAAACCGACACCTCAAGTGACAATTGAGGCAAGGATAGTTGAAGTTTACGATTCCAATAATACTAATTTAGGTATTCAGTGGGGTGGACAGGTTAATAACAGCACTACCGCATACAATTTTCCAGCTACAGTAGGTTTGCAGGGGAACACAGGTACTACAAGCCCTTCTGGAAATGGATATTTAGTAAACTTGCCGGTCGCATCACCTGCAGGCGCTTTTGCATTATCTTTAGGTAATTTGTCAAAGACGTTTGCTCTTGATGTGGCACTGTCTGCACTTGAGTCAAGAAACAAAGCTAAGACAATTTCAAGCCCAAGAATTACAACTCTTGACAACGAAGAGGCAGAAATAAAAAGCGGCGGTACGGCAGTAATAGTGCCTACTGGTGATAACACAGCTACTCAAGAGATTGATGTTGGTATAAAATTAAAAGTTAAGCCTCATATTACAGCAAACAAAATGGTTTATATGGAAATAGAGGTGGAGAAAAGCTCGCTTGGTTCAGTAACTGGAAATACAGCAACTACCGAAGAGAAAAAAGCAAAGACACAGGTACTTCTGGCTAATGGGGATACAACTGTAATCGGAGGAATTTATGAGGATGAGCAGTCTGTAATTACTCAGCAGGTCCCTGGGCTTGGAAATATACCTATTTTAGGATGGTTATTTAAGTCAAGAAGCAATATATCCTCTAAAAAAGAATTGTTGGTATTTTTGACGCCTAAGGTTGTAGAAAGATAGGAGATTGATGAAAATTTTTCTCATAGCGGGTGAAGAGTCCGCAGATATTCATGGCAGCAATATGATCCGCCATTTAAAGAAAATGGCGGATTTTTCTTTGTATGGCACGGGTGGCACCAGACTTAAAAGTTTGGGGCAAGAACAGTATTTTGATATCAATCAAATGACAATCATAGGGCTTGATGAAATAGTAAAAAAGTCATCTTTGATTTTCAATATGTTTAAAACATTAAAAGCTAAGCTGGTAGAGGTAAACCCTGATTTGGTGGTCTTGATTGATTATCCCGGTTTTAATTTAAGGTTTGCTAAGATAGCTAAAAAGCTTGGGTTTAAGGTTGTTTATTATATAGCCCCACAGGTTTGGGCATGGCACTATTCGAGAATTAATAAAATAAGGGAGTATGTTGATCTTGTGCTCTGTATTTTGCCTTTTGAAGAAGAGCTTTTTAAATCAGAGAGGATAAATGCAAAATATGTTGGTAATCCGATTATTGACAACATCAAGATTAAATACAGCTCTAAAGATGAGTTTAGAAAATCATTCGGTTTAGATAATAAATTGACAATTGGCATTCTACCCGGCAGTAGGAGAAAAGAGATAGATAATTTGATGCCTGAAATTATAAAGGCATATAAAAACTTGAAAGACAGATATAATTTCGTTTTAGCAAAAGCCTCTAATGTAGATAAAAGCTTAATTGAACAGTATACGGAAAGTACATCAATTAAAGTTTTAGAAGATGCAAATTATGATGTGATGAAATATTCCGATCTTTTATGGATATGCTCAGGGACAGCAACACTTGAAGCTGCAATATTGCAAACACCTATGATTTTGTTGTATAAAGTGGGTAAAATTACGGAATTTTTAGGAAGAATTTTAATAAAAGCAAAATTTATTGGCTTGCCAAATATTATTGCTAATAAACAAATTATCCCTGAGTTGATTCAGGGAGAAATGAATAGCGATAATATATTGCACCATACCTATCAAATGATGGGAAATATGACAACCGTAAAAGATGACTTGAAAAGGCTAAGTAATTATTTCCTAAACCTAAACCCTTCTGAAATTGCTGCAAAGGAAATATATTCCCTTCTTGCGTAACTAAACTGTAAAGAACTGATATATATATATATATATAAATAAATCCGTATTGTTGGCACGTTATTTTCTATAAGCACCGTGGAGGTGCTCTATGAACAGTAATATAGTACAAAATATTCCTATAGTTTCAAAAGAGTATAAATTGAAAGATTTTAAACATCCTAAGTCAGAAGGGGAAAGTTTTAATCTAATATTAAAAGATAATATCGAGACAGA